>CACIXQ010000004.1 GCA_902590655.1 uncultured marine group I thaumarchaeote | reverse complement strand
CTACCTCAGCTTCAACTTTAGCTGGTTCTGGCTCCCCAACTTGTTCAGAGAAAAATGCAGAACTAGATACAGATAGTGGTTTTGTTTCAGTAGCTGGTTTTGGTTTATCTTCTATTAATGCAGGTTTTTCTTCTTGATCAACTTCGTCAACATGTGGTATATGTCCTAAATTATCAGATTCAACTTTATTGTCATCAATTCTGATAAAATGATCATCATATGCTCTAAAGTATCTGACATTTTTTCCCATCTTAATCTTATCAAGGTCACCAAATACAGTCATGTACTTAGATCCATGCCCTAAATTAGTTGCAATAACATCACGGTCTACAATTTCTCCACCACTTATTTTATTTCCAATATCGTGATGCTGCATTACTTTAGTGATGATATGGTTTTGATCATACGATACTTGTGAAATTAGATAATCGGCCCACTTTGCCATTTGAAAAATACTGTGATTAACCCCTAAATAAGCAATGAGTTTTGCAAATATTTAGAACCATCATAAGTTAATCCTTAAAGAGCACAAAAAGCTTATTTTTTTTATTGAAAATAAAATTTGATACAACTGAGTATTTGAATAAATTAAAAAAAAGTAGTTCGTATTTTCATACTTTTATCAATAGGGAATCACTAGCGGCCGGTATACTATTTTTAAAACCTGGTGAGAATGATACACAGGATCCACATGATTCTGACGAAATTTATTATATTCTAGATGGAAACGGGTTTTTAGAGATTAACGATGAGTCTTATCGTCTAAAAAAAGGACAGGCTTATTTTGTCGCAAAAGATATTCCCCATCACTTTTATGGTAATACAAAAAATCTTTCAGTTCTATATTTTTTTGGTGGTCCTGATTCTTAGTCAAGGAATTTTACATTTCTTCCCCTTATCTTGATTTTCTTTTCTGCTATGAGTTTTACAGCTTTAACGTATGCTTTGTGTTCTTTTACAAGTATTCTTTTTGATAATGTTTCTTCAGTATCGTCATCTTTGATTTTTACTATTTCCTGAACAATAATTGGTCCTGTATCCACACCTTCATCCACAAAATGAACAGTACAGCCTGAATTACTTACACCAGCTTCAATGGCTTGCCTCTGTGCATCTAGCCCTGGGAATGCAGGTAAAATAGAGGGATGAATGTTTAATATTCGATTTTTAAATTTTTTAATGAATTCGGGACTCAATATTCTCATAAATCCTGCAAGGCAAATCAACGAATTTTTTGGTGTGATATTATATTTACCCAGTATATGGATTATTTTTTGGTCATATTCCCATCTCGTTCCTTGAAATCCCTTACTTTCTACAATTTCAGTTTCCACACCAAGTTTCTTCGCAATCTTTAATCCCTTTGCAGATGGTTTATTCGAAATAACTATCGCAGGCTTAATTGGAATGTTTTGTTTTTCAACTTCCTCAAGAATTGATTTCATGTTGCTTCCTCTCCCGGAGATTAAGATTGCGAGTTTAAGCAACACATCATTTCATTAAATTCGTTAAAATAAAGCTATGGTTAATTTGTAATTGAAATTGATTTAACGTAAAAGCCGAATCCTAATGCTTTCTTATCCTCAAACTCTGATCCAGTCAAACCATAGTAGACTGTAGTAAATTGATTTGTATCAAGTGTAATTACGTTAACACCTGGTTTAAGAATTAAATTTTCAATTTCTATTCTTGTTGGCGTGATGGGAATGTCAAAAGTATCCAGTTTTTCATTATTCATAGAGACTATCATTATTTTTTCATTTTCCACTGAACTCAAAACTAGGTTCAACTCCTTCACTTTGTCAGAGTTTGTTGGATTTACAATCAATATTTCTGAATTTTTCAGTGTAGGACGAGTATTACAATCAGGTATATTTTCTATTTCACCTCTACAGTTGTTAAAGTGGTGCCACCCAGATCCTAACAATACAAATGGTTCAGAAGAAACTGGTTTCGGGATTTTGTAAACAATCAATTTTGCGTCTTCATGGATTGGATCTTTTTCATTTAAAATTTCTGACATGAGTTTGTGAATATTCTTCGTTTTACTTGTTCCCATTCCTACATCCTTGTGTACTGTCAGATATTTGATATCAAAATAGTCAAAAAGTGACAACCCATGAGTTGCTAGATCTTGTTTGATAATATCATCAGAACCGCCATATTTATGGAACATATTGAAAAAATATGTTCGTGTTTTATCCAATGTTTCAAGAGGAACTCTAGATTCAAAACCGCTGTAAATTGGTTTTTCATGATAAATCTGATGATATAGAATTTTAGGAGATGACATTAATTGTCCATCTCCAATTCCACCCATAGGTGTGGGCAACACAACAAACTTAGATTCATCATTTTTGATTTCTTCATAAACACTGGGAATTTGCTCTGTGTTCGTAGGAAATGGAATCATAGAAAACTCAAAAAGAATAACAAACCCTATAATTCCAGTTAAAATAAGTTGTTGTTTAAACGAAGAGAATTTATTTTTAATTAGTCCATATACAGAATAAGATACTAGCATAGCTAACGCTAAATTAGCCATTACAACAAACCGTGCCATCGCTCTTAATTCGTTCCATTCAGGTATTGTATCGTAGATAAGTTTGTCAGGCATCATAATCCCTGTTGTGTCATCAAAAATTTTTAATTCCGGTCCAAGACTAATTAAAACAAAAATTCCACATATCACTAACCAAAACCATGTATGTTCTCGTCTGTATTTAATAACAGCAAGTGCGGACAGAAAAATAACAGAATAGCCTAAAAAGATATAATTTTCTATTTGTACTGTATACTTCTCCTGTCCAAAAAATGAATAAAATGATTTAATCATTCCATTATCTGAAATTATTTGAGTTGTATGAGTGGGTGTAGGAAGTATTAAGTTTTCTAGACTAGTTGAGAACATGACATGTTCAAAATAAGGTCTAGGTTGTATCTCACTAGATGTTGTACTTATTGAAAGTAAAACAGACGTGCTAACCAAACCAATTATCAACAATATTAAAAAATTTGTAATGAAAGTTTTGTTGGAAACTTTTTTTTGTTTAAAAACATAAATTGCAAAAAATATAATTGAAAATATAGTAATGAACACAGAATAATACAAATGCGTAAATGAAACTAGGAGAAATACTATACCACCTGCAATTGGATAATATTTGGATTGCTTTTCCAATAATTTGAAAAGAAACAGGACAAATATCGGAAGCCATACTATCATTGTTAAGCCAATATGAGTAGTTGAGTGAGCCAGATGGTATGTGGTGAATGTAAAAACTATGCCAGCGATAATCGATGATAAATAATTTCTATTGAAATTATTTGCAAGTAGATAACACCCATAACCTCCAAAGACAAGACCTAGAAACCAGATAATATTCCAGGCGGTAATATAATCTACAAATTGTATTAATAAAAACCCAATAAAGGTAGTAAAATAAGCTAGATTTCCACCTATATCTGCCCCCTCTGGATAAAAAATGTAATTAGAATGGTAAAAATCTAGACCATTTTCAAAAGAAAAATCGGTCCACCAAAACCTCCACATCATATGACATGGATCCCAGCATTCTATTCCTACTGCTTCTGTTCCAAAATCAAGTATGACTGGAAATGTTACAATTATAGTAAGAACAGAAAAAATAAAAACTACGGATAAGTGTTCAAGAAATATCTTTTTTGTGATTATCCTACTATAATCGAAGACATTTTCCACGACATTTACCACGGATCAGCATTTATTAATTTTGGTTCATCATCTATTATTTTGAATCCCATAATATCCAGTGTTTCTTTTGCAGTTGGTGTATTTCTTTCGAAGATTTGCTTTGCAAGATCAACACGCGATTTCATATCCATATTCTGACCAATTTTATATTTCCCTCTTAATGATTCTGGAATAATTTTGATAACTTCAACTCCCTTTAGAACATCCATGTCTGACCTGATTGGCTCGTATCCACCCTCAGGTTGATATTTTTCCATCAAACCGTTTAGTGCATTAGTTTTTTCTTCTTTATCTGAAATAATACTAGCATTTCCTTTTATGACGACGCTTATGTATAACGTATCAGCTAGTGATGCATCAGTAGGATCTGAGAAATACGATGGTAGAAACTCTAGACTTTTATCAACTTCGAAGCCAACTTTTTGATTTCGTTTAATGTTATCAAGTTTTTCACCTCTTATGTGCGAGTGCATGTAAACAGCATCATTGATGAATACAAAATTCATTGGGATGATTTGGGGAAATCCATTATCATCAATACTTGCTATCCTACCAGTTTGTTGGGAGCTTAAAAATTCAATAACTTTTTCTTTTGATTTTATTTCTAATTTTCCAAGTAACTGCATTATCTATTACTTATCTTGCTCTTTAAAATATGGAATTACATGACTGGCAAATTTATCAATTGAGCCAAAGTAATTTTTTCCCCAGAATCTAATCACGAAATGATTTACTCCAGCTTTTAAAAATCTCTCAAATACAGGAATTATGTCATCAGGTGTACCAACACCTGTTGAAGATCTTGCAATAGCATCTGGTATTTTTGTTGCTGCCTCACGCATTTTTACAATCCAATCCTGATTAGACATGGAATATTCTGTAAAGTATTTGACAAAGTCAAATCCTTCAATATCCTTAAGTTGATGCACTCTAAGTATTTCAGGTTTAAACAAACTAACTTTAACAGCCTCTTTCATTTTAGCCCATGATTCTTCTGCATCATCAGAAAAGTAAACATCGATATCTAATGCCATCTGAAAATTATCTTTCTCTTCTTGTGTTCTATTGTTTTCATTCATTGATGTTTCTATCTGTTTTTTATGGTCTTCAAATAGTTCTGGTGTGTATCCGATTGGTAACCAACCATCTCCATATTTCCCTGTAAGTGATAACGTTCTTTTTCCACCTGATGCCATGTATGTTGGTGGATGAGGTTTTCTTATAGGAGGTGCCTGTAGACAAGCAGATTCTAATTTGTAATATTTACCCTCATAATCTACTGTGTTGTCTGGTGTTGAACCGTACAGTTTTTTGATTACTTGGATTTGTTCTTCCCATTTTGAAACTGGTTTTTCAAATGGTATACAAAATTCTTTTAGGTTTTGAGCTTCACCAGCACCAATTCCTAAAATAGCTCGTCCCTTTGAAACTCTGTCTAATGTTATGGCAGCTAATGCAATATTTGATGGATGTCTTCTTATTGCATCAGTAACACACGTTCCTAATTCTACATGGTTTGTGACAGCTGCAATAGCTGATAACATAACCCAAGGATCTAATACAATTGCATTTTTCCATTGAGGGACATTTGTGTGGTCCATATAGAAGATAGAATCATAACCGGTTCTATCAGCTAGCATACATGCAGTTAGAATTTGGTCCTCAGAATAACCTGCTCTAGCTACGTTTAATCCATTTTGAATTCCAAATTTTAGCATTTAATATTACACCTAGTACAAAGTCTTGAATTTCAATCTTAATAAGTTTCACACAGATAAGTCATAGCTAACTATATCTTATAATTAAATTTTAGATTCAAAGGTTACCATCGTTGATATCATTCAAACATTTGATGACATCATCTTTTGAAATTGGGATTGGATTTGGGTCAAGATGTCCCTTGTCAGTCATGACAACATCAGCTGCCTCATCAACAGGAGCCTTTAACTGCATTTTATCAAAACCAAGTTTCTCAATAACTTCCTTGAATTTTTCATAGAAAATTGAATTGTTGTGCTTATGCGCAACTGTTGTACATGATGATAATGAGTACCCATGAGCAACCCCTTCATTAGAAAATACATACGATAATGCATGTCCTAATGTAGTAGAACAATTACCAAATCCCATTCCTGAAAGCATTGAACCATAAGGATAGTTTTCTGGTTTATCATTCATAATTGCATCATACAAAACATCAAATGCTTGCTTGCACAGAGTTTTTGTCAAATCATTTCCTAATTTACTATCATAACCCTCTGTTGCTTGTGCACAGGCATCACAAACAGAATTTTTGATTATTTGTTCCGGTGTACCATCCATAAAATATGAATCAACTATAGCACGATCAGCTAAAAATCTTTCTTCGGGTCCAAGAAGTTTTTTCTTACCATCAAATTTTAGAACACAGTAAGTTGTCATCTCAGCTCCAGTACCAAAAGTCGTTGGGATTAAAATTTTCTCTACGCCAAATTCTGCTGTTGCATATTTTACAACATCCATGGAACTTCCACCGCCAAGACCAATTAACGCAGATGGATTTTTCCCTTTGTATTCAGCTACAAGAGAATTTACGTCATCAATAGATGGTTCTGGTTTAACCTTATCATATAACATGTAATCTTGTATACCCATTCTATCTAACCACTTACCAGATAATGCAGGTGGTGCAGTAGTTACAACCAGTGCATTTTTTGGATATTCTGCTTCAGAAAGTGCATTTTCACCAAATTGAATTATTTTTGGTATTCTTACTGTATACATAGTTTATCGAGTTTCTAATTATTATTATACCTTACAATTACTATAGATTTGATTTATTTATTTAGAATAGAGTTATAAAATTATGATTAATAATTTTAATTCATTAGCAAATACAGTAGCAAAGAAAAAGGCATTAAAAATATTAGATGCTGGGCTAATTGCAGCCCAACCAAAGAATTTTTTGAATAAATTTGTGAATAAAAATCAAATTCAGTTGGGGAGAGATAGGATAGTTTTATCTGATTACAAAAAAATTTTTGTGGTTGCATATGGGAAGGCCGGAGATTCTATGGCTAAATATGTATCACAAAGAATTGATGTTTCAGAAGGGATTATTGTCATTCCAAAAAACACAAAATTGTTATTTCGTGATAAAAAATTTAAGATATTTTATTCTGGGCATCCACTACCGGACAGGGAAAGCGTAAAGGCAGGAAAATATGTGTTAGATTTTATCAATAATTGCTCAAAGCATGATTTTGTATTGTTTTTGGTATCGGGCGGTGGTTCTTCACTATTAGCACTCCCAGATAAAATAACATTAAATGAAAAAAAACGAGTTACAAAATTGTTGTTAGAATGTGGGGCCACAATTGATGAATTTAACTGTGTTAGAAAGCATTTATCGTTGATCAAGGGTGGTAGACTTCTACAAAACATGAATTCTCATGGTTGTGCACTGGTGATGTCAGACGTTGTCAGTAACGATTTATCTGTGATCTCCTCAGGTTGTACATATTATGATAACACAACATCTACTGATGCACTTAATGTAATCAAAAAATATTCCTTAGAGACAAAAATATCAAAGAGTGTAATTACACATCTAAGGCATGACACAGAAAGAAAGAAACAGAGACGATCACGAATACGAAATAAAATAATAGCAACTAATCAGGATTGTCTAAACATTATGGCAGTAAAATCTAAAATGCTTAATTTCTCTACTAAAATTTATTCACCAGTAAAGGAGGATGTTAGTGTATCAGCAAAAAAAATTGTGAGTAGAATACCAAAAAACAAAAATTCATGCCTAATTTTTGGTGGCGAACCAACAGTAAAAGTGATGGGAAGTGGTGACGGTGGTCGTAATCAGGAATTAGTTCTACAGATTTTAAAACTAACTCATAACTATCGTGATAATTTATTGATTTCATCAGTTACAACAGATGGTATTGATGGAAATACAAAACATTCAGGCGTTTTAATTGAAAATCACATGTCTGGTATACAGAATATTAATTCTTACTTGAAGAATAATGATTCTAATTCATTTTTCAAAAAGTATGGTGGTTTGATCAAAACTGGTCCAACTCATACTAATTTAATTGACGTTGGGCTAATCATAAAATACTAAATTTATGTCCAAGATTTTTCATCTTTTTTCCAAACAATTTTTCCATCAATGTATGAGTGATCTTTTTCTTCAAAGACAGTATGCCATTTTCCATTATGTGGAAAAATTTTATCTAATTCCTTGACACTATTGTTTGTTGGTGCCTTATTCATCAAAGCACCCCATTTCATTTGTGGGATCTTTGGCATAACTTCATTGATGTCTTTCATGACAATATTCTGAAATTCTTATTTAAAAACTATTGTCTGTTTAGATGTTAAGTTAGATCTTAGTTTTGATTAGCTTGAGTAATTGAAAGCTTAGTTATCGTATAAGTTCTGAAGCTGGATTATTTTTTTCATCGATTAGATGATAATTTACAATGAGTTTTCTTTGTTCAATGAAAAGATTGGTGAAATGAACTTTATCGTTGATTAGTGGATCAGCTGTTTCTTTATCTGAATTCATAATATCATACATCTTTTTGGAATCACACATAACATCTATCACATCACCTTCATGTATGATGAATACACCAATTCCCCAATAGAGTCCAACATGCAAAGCAATGAATTTTGAATGTTCATCATTTTTTACATCAAGCTTGTATCCTGAATAATATGCTGGTGGATGAACCCTGAATTCCTTTTTAGTACTATTACCTGTTTGAAGTATCCATGAAAATTTAGTTTTAGTTCCATCTAGGAACAATTTGTGGTTCAACTGTCAACCAAAAGGGTGTTTTTTGTCTATATATTTTGCATTTATCGCTTAATGATCAACATTGAAATCAGCGTGTATAATGGTAGAGTCTCAAACCTTCTTCACAAAAATGGTAGATGAATTAGTAGAATTCTCAGAGCATGATCCTGAGTTATCTGATGGTCTAAAGTGGCTTGATGGAGAAGCACAGAAAAAAGGACTATCATTTTACGATATGGTTTACCAAGTGTTATACAAACATGATGTAAATTCTAAAGCAAAAGAATGGCTTAATTCTAGAAATTAATTTTAATTTCTTTTTTCGATTGGAACGTATTTACAACCTTGTGGTCCAGCATATTTTCCAACATAAACAGCCTTTGGTCTATACAGCATAGGTTTTGGTGCTGCCTCGGCAAATTTTTCTTCAATAATATGTGCAGCCCAACCAGCGGCTCTTGATATTGCAAATATTGGTGTGTTAAGATCCATAGGAATGCCCAACATATAGTAAACTGAAGCACTGTAAAGATCAACATTTGGAAAAATTTCAACGCCCTTAGATTTTTTCATTAGCTCAGCAGTGACATTCTCAACTTTGTTTGTTATCTCATACCACGGTTGTTCAGTTTTTTCTGAAAGTCTTTTAGATAATTCCTTAAGTACCTGAGATCTTGGGTCAACAGTTTTGTAAACTGCATGTCCCATTCCCATAACTCTTTCATTCTTTGCAAATTTTTCTTTGATATACGTCTCAACATTGTCTACAGTTTTTATATCTAGGAGCATTCTCATCACTTCATAATTTGCTCCACCATGTAATTCACCACTTAATGCACCAACTGCTGCACTAGCGGCTGAATACATATGTGCACGTGTAGAGGCAACTTCCCTGGCAGCAAATGTTGACGCATTCAAAGTATGATCAGCGTGCAGAATCAAACATACATCAAATATTTTTTCTAGTTCTTGGTCAGGCTTTTCATCATTAATTGTGTATAAGAAATTTGCAGCGTGGCTTAACTCCGGATCTGACGATATAATTTTTTTATCATTACGAATTCTTTGCCAATTAGATACAATTGTAGGAACTTTTGCTATGAGGTTTATAGCTCTATTATAACTCGCATCCTTCGTTGAAAATTCCTCATCGTAATAACCACCAAATGCCGCAATAAATGCCTGCAGCACATCCATAGGGTCAGCATCTTTTCTCCAGTTACCCATATTGGTTTGCATTTGTTTAGGGATAACTCTCGCATTGACTAATTCAGTTTTAAAATCATCATACTCATTTTTCGTTGGCAATTTATCATGCAACAAGAGGTAACATGTTTCTTCAAAATTCGAGTTCTTTGTTAGATCCAAAATGTCAAATCCACGATAAATTAACTTGCCTTTTTCCCCATCAATATATGAGATTTTTGTATCTGCAACCTCAATATTCCTTAACCCTATGTTCTTTGTGTCCATATTTCACTTGTAAAAATAGCACTATTAAATTTTCAACTGTAATTATGTTTTGAAAGTTTAGTAATTTGTCTAATCCATTAATTCTTTGAATTATAACATTATTTTTCATTAGGTAGCATGTCACTTCAAGAACGAGAATTGATCAAATTGATGGATGAGTATATTCTAAATGCAACAGCGGAGGAATTAGTAAAATTACAGAAAGTAGATATTGATACCCAACTTGACGGAAATTGGTTTTATGACACATATAATTATTCAAATCAAATAAAGAAACAACGTAACATCACAACCAAAAAAATTCTTTCAAAGTAAACATTTGTCATTCTAAATTTAAATGAGGGTTTCAGTGATTACCTGTATGACAACTAAATCTAAAAAATCAAAGGTAGTAAAGTCTTCATCTAAAACTATGAAACAAAAGAGGACTCAAACACTATGCATTTCACATCAGGAAGATGCTGATGGAATTTCATCTGCTGCATTGATTAAACAGGTATTTGGAGGTGATACAATACTTGTGGATTATCCCAGTATGATGGATGCATTAGAATCGTTACGAAATGACGAAAAATTAAAAAGATTATTTATTTGTGATCTTGGTTTAAATAAAAAAACTAATGATGATTTTGTAGATTTACTAACTGCGTTAAGAAAAAAACAAGTTTCAGTAACATATATTGATCATCATGATATAGATTCAAAAGTAATTACAAAACTTAAAAAAATTAAAGTGAAATTAATTCATGATACGTCTGAATGTACTTCAGTACTTGCTTATGATATGTTAAAGAAAAAATTATCAATTAATTCTACATTTATTGCTGCATGCGCTGCTATAACTGACTATATGGAAAATAAACCAATTGCTTCAAAACTTTTACAGATGTATGATAGACAATTTGCTTTGATCAATGCTACTGCCTTAACGTATAACATAGTAGGACATCAGAAAGATTCTGAATATCTTCTTTATTTAGTTGATGAACTATCAGAGTCAAAATTTCCACATGAAATTCCAAATACATTTGAATTCGCTCAGATTCAAGTAGGAAAACTTTCTGATATAATGTCAAAGGTAAGAAAATCTATGAAAGTTTTAAGAAACCTTGCTTACATGGAGGTACTTGATTCTGGTGCAAGTGGTGCTGTTAATTTTGTACTTGGGTTTTCAGGAAAGGATGTTGGTATTGCATACAAGGAGCGTGTTGATAAGGGAATATTTGCAGTATCTGTAAGGGGTTCATCCTCATGTAAAACCCATCTTGGACGATTAGTATCTTCTGTTTCATCTGAGTTAGGTGGTTCTGGTGGTGGGCATGATAAAGCATGTGGTGCTGTAATCCCAAAGAATAAAATTCAAAAATTTTTACGTGAAATGAATTCTCAACTTGGAAAAAAATAGTAAAGGAAATCATACATACTACACCAAAAATAGATTGTTCCTATATCATTACTAGGTGGTTTTAGGCATGAATTGACACTAGTGTAAATAATTTCACTAGATTTCGTACAGATATTTACAATTGAGAGTACATTAGTAAACTGAAACCAAATAATGGTAATTTCAATGAATATGGCACCTCAGGAATTAGAAAAATCTGCTAGTCAGTATGCTTCTGATGCAATAAAGCATGATTCACAGGGAGCACGTGGTATGGCTATAACCAATTATCAAAAAGCAACAGAATCATTATTGAAATTACAACGACTTTATCCAGACAGTCAGCTAAACAAAATTTATGCAGAGCGAATGAAGTCATATCAAAATAGAATAAAGTCATTACAAAACACATCAATAAACGATGTTGAGCCAGTAGTTGATCCAACAGCATCACCAGAAGAACAGAGAGCAAATCTTGCCAATAATACAAAAAATAGCTTCGATGATATGGTGATGAAGGAGAAACCAGATGTTAGATGGAATGATGTGGTTGGTGTTGACGATGCAAAGAATGCATTACGTGAATCAATAGTTTATCCAAGCAAAAGACCAGATTTATTTCCATTAGGATGGCCAAGAGGAATTTTACTATATGGTCCACCTGGATGTGGTAAGACAATTCTAGCCGCAGCAACTGCGAATGAGTTAGATGGTTATTTCATCAATGTTGACGGCTCATCAATGATGAGTAAATGGTTAGGTGAGGCAGAAAAAAATGTTTCAAAATTATTTAAAATGGCTCGTGGTTATGCTGAAAGAGAGGGAAAACCTGTAATTTTATTCATTGATGAGCTCGATTCACTTTTGGGCGAACGTACAAATGAAATTGGCGGTGAAGTAAGATCTAGAAACCAATTTCTAACTGAAATAGATGGAATCAACGGTAAAGGTAAAGATATGCAATTGTATGTGATTGGTGCAACTAACAAACCATGGAGTCTCGATCACCCATTTTTACGAAGATTCCAGAAAAGAATCTATGTTTCATTACCAACACTTGAAGCAAGAGACAAAATGTTCGAACTTTATACGAATAAATTAAAACTTGATAGTAGAGTACGCAACCATACATTGGCATCTATTTTTGACGGTTATAGTGCAAGTGATATTAAAGACATATGTCAAGCTGTTCAACTGAAGGTCGTTAATGAAATGTTCAGTACGACAGTATATAATGAACCAGTGGATGGAGAAAAGCAATCTGAACCACGCGGTATAACAATGAAGGATTTCAGAGAAACCATGGCAAGAAGAAAACCTAGTGTTTCTATGGATATGATAAGAGCATACTACAAATGGAGCGAACAATTCAAAGCATTGTAGCTCTGAAATTCACCAAAAATACATCCAAACCATTTTTACAAAAACTTAAATTCCTTTTCTGAACCACTTTTCGAGGGTCACAATAACTACAAAAGAATCCAAACACGCAAACAAGTTTGGAAAACTGATCTTAAGCGATGGCTCTGTTTTTGACGGTATGGGATTTGGTTATTCTGGGCTTACTTTTGGTGAAATTGTATTTAATACAGGCATGGTTGGCTATACTGAAACGCTTACAGATCCCTCTTATGCTGGTCAAATTGTTACCCTAACTTACCCATTAGTTGGAAATTATGGGGTTCCTGATCCCACACTGAAAACTGATGGAGTACCCAAGTTTTTTGAATCAGATAAAATTCAGGTCCGAGGACTAGTAGTTCATGAACTATCTCTAATGGCTAGTCATTGGAATCTCACTATGACCCTTGATGAATGGATGTATAATGAAAAAATCCAGGGAATTTCGGGTGTTGATACACGTGCATTAACTAAAAAATTAAGGGAATCAGGTGTTATGATGAGTGCACTGGTTGTTTCTGAAAATGAAATTGATGAAAATGATATTAAAAATCAGCTAAAATCTGCCCCAAATTATAATAACGAAAAATTCATGAATTCAGTTTCCACTGAAAAGGTGGAGAAATTTGGTAATGAATCAGAAAATATTATTCTAGTTGATACAGGTGCAAAAAATGCAATTATTCGAAATATTCATGACATAGGATACAATACTATCAAAGTTCCTTGGAATACAAGTATTGAAGAAATTTTAAAACATAAACCCAAAGGGGTTGTAATAAGTAATGGTCCAGGCGACCCTGAGAATTGCCAAGAGACTATTTCTACTGCTAAATCATTAATTCAAAAAAATATTCCAACATTGGGAATTTGTCTTGGTGCACAAATTTTAGCAGCAGCAGGTGGCGCTCAAACATACAAACTAAAGTATGGGCATAGGGGTCAAAACAAACCATGCATAAATCTAGATAACAATCAAGTTTATGTCACTAGTCAAAACCATGGATATTGTATAAATCCTGATTCATTAGGTAGCACTGAATTTGATTTATGGTTTTCAAATGTTGATGATAAAACTGTGGAAGGCATTAAACACAAAAATAAAAAATGCATTGCAGTTCAATTTCATCCAGAGGCATCACCAGGACCTTATGATTGTAAATTCGTTTTTGATGAGCTGAAAAGTATCATGGAGGAGGGAAAACCTGGCAAAACATGAGAGGTTAGAAAAAATTCTTGTCCTTGGTAGTGGGGCTATTAAAATCGGAGAAGCAGGCGAAAGTCGATAAATCGACCGTCAATTCGACTACTCCGGAAGCCAATGCCTCAAAGCAATCCACGAAGATGGACTAAAGAGTGTGCTAATCAACCCAAACATTGCAACAATTCAAACTGATACTAGGTTTGCTGATCAAGTTTACCTTTTGCCAGTTACTCCACAATATGTTGAGTCAATAATTGAAAAGGAAAGACCTGATGGCATCATGTTAAGCTATGGTGGTCAGACTGCACTAAACTGTGGTGTAAAAGTCGATGAGGCTGGAATATTGAAAAAATATGGCATATCAGTTTTGGGAACACAGGTTCCAGGAATCATGGCAACGGAAGATAGGCAGAAGTTCAAGGATTCGATGGTTGATTGTAATGTCCCAGTTTTAAAAAGTAAAACAGTACACACATTTGATGACGCAAAAAAAGTGGCAGAAGATTTAGGCTACCCTGTCATTGTCAGAGTTGCATACACACTTGGTGGAAAGGGTGGAGGAGTTGCATTTAATGAGATAGAATTACATGAAATTGCTGGTCGTGGACTAGCAGCAAGCCTTGTTGGTCAAATACTGATTGAGGAATATGTTGGTGATTGGAAGCAAATCGAGTATGAGGTTATGCAGGACTATTCAAAAAATAATGTGATAGTATGTAATATGGAAAATGTACTTTCAATGAGGGTTCATACTGGTGATAACATAGTTGTTGCACCATCTCAGACAATAGATAATCACGAATATCATATGTTAAGATCTGCAGCATTACGAGCAACAAAACATGTTGGAATCGTTGGAGAATGTAATATTCAGTTTGCATTAGACCAAGCTTCCGATAAATATGCTGCAATTGAGATTAATCCCAGACTTTCACGTTCTTCTGCGCTGGCAAGTAAGGCTACTGGATATCCACTGGCATACATGTCTGCAAAGATAGGACTTGGTTATTCATTGCCAGAATTAGTTAACACTATCACAAAAAAGACCACTGCATGTTTTGAACCAGCCCTGGATTACATAGTATGTAAACACCCAAGATGGGATTTTACAAAATTTGAACTTGCCAACAGGAACCTAGGCCCTACTATGAAATCCGTTGGAGAAGTAATGGCAATTGGAAGAAACTTTGAGGAAGTGTTACAAAAATCAATCAGGATGCTTGATATAGGAAGGGATGGTCTTGTCTTGAATCGTCAAAATGGCAAATCATTTGATAATGAACAGATTGAGGAGCATCTACAAACACCTGATGATAATATTTTGTATTATGTTGTAGCCGCACTTCATAAGGGAATATCAATTGATAAAATTTACCAATTATCAGCAATTGATCCATGGTTCTTAAAGAAAATTAATAATATTGTTGAGATAGAAAGGAAACTTAAAGCATCAACACTTGATCACAAACTTTTGTCAGATGCAAAAAAATTTGGATTTTCTGATAAGCAGATTGGCAGAGCCACTAAGAAGGAGGAATTGGAAATAAGAAAAATTCGAAAAGATCTTAATATTGTACCTGTAGTAAAACAGATTGACACATTAGCGGCGGAATGGCCAGCTCAAACCAACTATCTCTATCTTACGTATGGTGGCACAGAAAATGATATTTCAGTTACGAAGAAAGATAATGGTGTTATTGTTCTTGGTGCTGGTCCTTACCGCATAGGTAGCAGTGTAGAATTTGATTGGGGAACTGTGAATATGGTTTGGGGACTTCAGGATGGTGGTCAAAAAAATGTATCAGTGGTAAATTGTAATCCTGAAACTGTATCAACTGATTATGATATATGTAGTAGGCTTTACTTTGAGGAACTTACACTTGAACGAATTTTAGACATATCAGAATTTGAGCAACCGTCTGGAATTGTTACATCTGTTGGAGGTCAAACAGCAAATAATCTTACACCAAAATTATCTAATAATGGGATTACACTTGTTGGAACAAGTGCTGACGATGTGGATAGAGCCGAAAATCGTTCAAAGTTTAGCCAAATTTTGGATAGTTTACACATATCTCAACCATCTTGGCAGGCATTTACGAATATCACAGATGCTAAAAACTTTGCATTAGAAGTTGGTTATCCAGTATTGGTAAGACCATCATATGTGCTTAGCGGTGCAGCAATGAAGGTAGTCTGGTCACAGACCGAACTAAAAAAATTTGTTAATGAAGCAGCAGTGGTTTCACCTGATCACCCAATTGTAATTACAAAATTCATGCTTGACGCATTAGAAGTTGACGTGGATGGTGTCTGTGATGGAGAAAATGTGGCAATTGGAGCAATAGTCGAACATATCGATAGTGCTGGCGTTCATTCTGGTGACGCAATGATGTGTATACCACCTTGGAGATTGAGCAACAAAATCATTGAAAATATTACTGATTCTACAAACAGAATTGCTAAAGAATTCAATATCAAAGGACCATTTAATTTACAATTTTTAGTTAAAGACGAACAGGCCTATGTTATAGAGCTAAATATACGTGCATCCCGTTCTATGCCATTTGTTTCTAAGTTTACTAAAATGAATATAATTGGTCTGGCAGCACAAGCTATACTTGGTAAGAAAATTTCCAGCATACCTCAGGAGATATGGGCCAACACTGGCATGCATGGAATCAAAGTTCCGCAGTTTTCTTTCATGCAGCTTGAAGGAGCGGATATTGTATTAGGAGTTGAAATGCAATCAACTGGGGAAGCAGCATGCTTCGGAAATAGTTTCTATGATGCATTGTCAAAGGGACTAACATCAGTTGGATATAATCTACCAAAAACTGGTTCAGCATTAGTCACAATAGGTGGTGTAGAAAATAGAGAGAAACTTCTTCATACATCTGCTTTATTAAAAAATTTGGGGTTCAAAATTCTTGCAACAGAAACAACAGCAGAATTTCTATCAGAGAAACTTGGTGATGTCACAGTGGTTCATAAAATAAGTGAGCCAGAAAGGAAACCAAATATTTCTGATTTACTTCATGAGAAAAAAATTGATTTTATTATAAATATTCCTAGCACATCAACCCTAGAAAAATATGTTGGAATGCTTTATGATGAATACCAAATACGAAGAAAGTCATTAGAATTAGGAATTCCAGTTCTTTCAACAATTGAATTAGCTGAATCATTTGTTAAAACATTAGAATGGTTACAAAAAAATGAAACATCAAAAAATTCTTTGCAACCATATAGAGATAGTTAAATCACAGAAGATAGTAACTGTTCATCACCTATTATCATTCCATCAAGTGTCACAATTTTTGCCTTTATTACATCCATTTTTTCAATTATGGGTGAAATTGATTTTTTATAGAATTTTTTTTGTGTTGTGTAGAGATACTTGTTAAATGATGGTAGTATGATCAATTCTAATTCTCCTGATTTAGAAACAAATATTTTCTGTTTTTCACATTTGATTGATGCCCACACTCGTTCACCATTAATGAGTGATTCTTCTTGAAAGAAAACTGGATGAACATGACCCATGACAATTGTATTAACCTGTGAAAAATTTTCTGTCGGCATCGTATGTCCGTGCGTTAAAAGTATATCATCAATAATAATTCCCTTTGAACCAGCAACTGTTATTCCATTTGGTATTAGTTTTTCTATATTTGCATCATGATTTCCTGGAACTAGAGTAGTATCAATTAGCTTATTCATATTTTCAAAAAAAACTGGTACTGTATCCCACTCTGCTTTTGTTATGGATTTAATTCCAGATTTTACATCACCAAGTAGAATTAGTGAGTCAGGTTTAGTTTTGGTTATTAGATGTTCAACATCATTCATAATTTCATTCACGGGCTTGTTTTTTCCTAAGAATACGTTGTTTAATGCCAGTTTACTTTCAAAACCTAAATGTAAATCTGTGATCACTAAGCTTTTTTCATCACTATCAATTATTAGTGCTGGATATCCAGAGACGATTTTAGTCTGAGCCATTAACAATATAATTATCCAATTTAATTAAATTCTTGTGGATTCACAATTTAAGAAAATAGATTCATTGTTATCTGAAAAGCGTATTAAATTACATACTTTTGAGCCAAGTAATAGGAAGATTTGGACGGTTGTGGGAACAGATAGAGAATATTGGTTTAATCCAGATTTAGGTTTCTGTTCTTGTCCTGGTTATTATTTCAATAACAAATGTTATCATTTAGAATTTTTTACACTTGCTAAAACTAAGAATCAGATAGAATTAATCACATTTTCAGATGACGAATACGAGTCTTTTATCAACAGTTTGATTTCTGAATTATAATTCATAGACGAATTATTTTAATAACAATTTTTTATGCAGATGAAACCTCTTTCTTTAGAATCCTGAAGCCCAAATTTATCTGGGAGAATTGCTACCCTGTATTGCATTTCATCATCATATGGAATATCAAATTGTGTTGTAACGGTAGCAGAACTTCCTGGTAAAAGATCTATTACTGATAATTCTTCTATTATATCTGATCCAGCATATCCTATAAACACTGCATCATATTTTTCCTCATCTACATCATACAGGTAAAATTGTCCACCAGTAATTCTTACAGTTTCCGTGCCGATATTATGTGCCGTGATTTGAATTTGGAAATAAACACCTTCAGCTGTTTCACTCGTTGCCAGTCCCTTTACTGCTTGTGTTTCTGCAAATTCTTTATACTCTTCCGTTTTTTCTAGACTTTCATAGTTTCCAACATGGGTTATATCGAATTTGACGTTACCAACTGTTATTTGATTTCCTGGTTCTCCGGTTATTGTGACCGTTTGAGTATCTAAAAATAAATACATTGAAACACAAATGGAACCAATAACTATTCCTAGCATGATGAATGTCCCTATACCTGCCATCTTCTACATTTTGATTGATTACGATTCTTTAAAGTTATTTCTTGAAAAGTATGTACATTCTTACTCCTATAACAGAGGCTATTAGACCAACCATACATGCTGCTAGTAATACCATACCAATAGGGTCACCACTTGTATGAAACATTGTTAATTGGATCCACTTTTTCTCCTTTTACGAAGAAGTTGAGTAATAACAGCCAATGCGATAACCGCAGCAATCCCTAGACCATAAGGCCAGAATGATGGTTCTGCCATATTGATACTACAACATACTATCTTTTGAGTCTAACTAGATAGATTTTCTAGCATAGAAATGCTATACTTTACATAGAAACATAGACGAAATACATCAATGAAGGCTGCAGTAGTAAAAGGCAACTCTACTATAGAAATTAAAAATATCAAAAAACAATCACTTGGTTCAGGTGATATACTAGTTCAAATGCGTGCTTGCGGAATTTGTGGGTCTGACGTTGAAAAAGTATTTGGAAAATATGGGCAACCATCAATGAGACTTGGGCATGAACCAGCGGGACTAATAACACAAGTTGGAATAGAAGTTTCAGACTTTAATGTTGGTGATCGTGTATTTACACACCATCATGTTGCATGTTATTCGGATGATTGCCATGAATGTAGTCATGGTAATGAAACAATGTGTAAAAAATACTATGAATCAAATCTTGAACCGTGTGGACTTGCTGATGAATATCTCGTACCGGAATGGAACATAAAACATGGTGGTGTAATAAAAATTCCTGACGATATGTCATTCGAAGAGGCTGCAATGATTGAACCACTTGCATGTTGTATTAGAGCCTGGAATAAGGTTACATACAAAAATAATGATAGTGCTGCCATACTTGGTATTGGACCAACTGGAATAATGCATGCAATGCTTGCAAAATTATATGGATTTGGTAAGATATTTTGTTTAGATTTGAACGAATTTAGATTAGATTTTGCAAAAAAATTTGAAGTCATAACAATCAATTCGGGGAACGCTAATGCATTGGAACAAATAAAATCTGAAACTACAAATCAAGGAGTTGATGTCGCCATCGTAGCCACCAGTAGCTTGAATGCATTAAAGGATGCAATTAGTTTAGTTAGAAAAGGTGGAACAATTGTTATGTTTGGTGTGCCAAGTAAGGGTGCAAATATCGAACTTGATATGAGTGAAGTATACTCAAAGGGCCTTACCATCATTAATTCTTATGCAGCATCTGATTTAGACACTAAGGATGCAGTTGATAAGATATCAAATAAACAAATTAACGTGTCCCAATTAATTACGCATAAATACAATTTAGAGGAGTGCCAACAGGCGTTTGCGCATGCTAAATCAGGTGATAATGCTATGAAAATAATCATTAGTAATTGAGAAAGGCTTAAGAAGGCAAATTGTTTTTTGTGAAATCGAAGTAAAATGGATTGGGGATTACAAAATCGAATATCACGTATTATTAAGCCAAATGATAATCGCGCATTAATGTTAGCTGTTGACCATGGTTATTTCCTTGGTCCTACTGAAAAATTAGAAATTCCTAAAAAAACAATTACACCAATCCTCAAGTATTGTGATTCAATAATGCTTACTAGAGGTGTACAAAGAACATCTATCGATTCAAAATCTCCTGTACCAATTGTGTTAAGAGTGTCTGGTGGGTCTAGCATCATTGGAGAGGATTTGTCAAACGAGCAGATCACTGTAAGTATTAAAGATGCAATTAAACTGAATGCTTCTGCGTTAGCCATGTCAGTGTTTGTTGGTTCAAAGTATGAACAACAAACAATTGTTAATCTTGGAAAATTGGTTAATGAGGCGGTCGAATATGACATTCCGGTTCTTGCAGTTACTGCTGTTGGAAAAGAAATTGGACAAAAAGATGCACGCTATTTATCATTAGCGTGTAGAATTGCAGCTGAGCAGGGAGCACATATTGTTAAAACATACTATTGTGAAAATTTTGAAAGGGTTGTGGAATCATGCCCTGTACCAATAATTGTTGCTGGTGGGAAAAAAATACCAGAACGTGATGCACTTGAATTGACGTATAACTCAATTAAGGGTGGTGCTGTGGGAGTTGATATGGGACGAAATATTTGGCAATCAGAAAACCCAGTTCCTATGATCCGTGCAGTTCGTGCTATAGTACATGGAAATGCAAATGTTGATGAAGCCTATGAATTGTACAAAAAATTCTGTCAGCCTAAACCAAAAACAGAAAAATAATATAATTAATTAGAGATTTTATCCAGATGGTAGTGTACAATTTTCCATTTGTCTTCTTTAATTAAAACAAATGTTGCTCTACCATTAATTGTGATATGTTGACCGGTGTAAGCTTTATTGTCTACTAACATGCCCTTTTGATTTAATTCAAACGTGACAATTCCTGTAGTTCCGAAAATACTAGTTTTTTCATTTTTTATTTCATAGTCATAGTCTGAAATACTTGAGAATCTTAATTCTTCAAGTGCAATTGATTCAGAGTAATTTTTTAAACTATATGGCGGAACATCACTTAAACTAGAAAATTCTTCTGAATTAATTTGGATATCTCTTAGCGCTGAGAAATCCTTTGTTTTACCTACCTCAAAAAAAGTTTGGATTACTTTCAGAATTTCCTTTTTATCCGACAAAATCCCTCTTTCTTTCTATTTGTTCACTTTAAGTGTTAATGGGAATTCGACCAGACATTCTCTAGTATTTACACCAGAAACATTAATTAATTCAGGATGAGTTGCATACGTTGCTGTATGAATCAAATCAGTAAAACTAGCATTGTAAGTATTGTGTTGCTAGTTGACCTGCTGTAAATACGCAGCCAGTTTTTAACACGATTAAAATTATGGTGTAGATGATGAGCGATAAAATGGAAATTATGAATGGTGGAAAGGCGCTAATGAAAGCGTTGGAAAGAGAAGGCGTTAAGGAAGTCTTCGGGTTACCGGGAGGTGCGAACCTACCAATGTATGATGAGCTTTTCAAAAGTGATATACGTCATATACTAGTTAGACATGAACAATCAGCTGCGCATATGGCTGATGGTTTTGGCAGAGTTAGCAGGAAACCAGGTGTTTGCTTTGCCACATCAGGTCCTGGTGCAACAAATTTGTTAACTGGAATTGCAACAGCGCAAGCGGATTCTGCACCGATGGTAGCTGTTACTGGGCAAGTACCAGTAAATATGATTGGTCGTGATGCGTTCCAAGAGAGTGATATAATTGGAATGTCAAATCCATCTGTAAAATATGCATTCCAACCAAGGACAGTTGAAGAAATTCCTGAAGTTGTAAAAAAAGGGTTTTATGTTGCAGAAACTGGTAGACCTGGTCCAGTATTGCTTGACATACCAAAGGATGTTCAACAAAATGAAGCGAAAGTTACTTTTCCTGATGAAGTGAGAATGCCTGGTTATCATCCATGGACTGATGTTGATATGATAAACATTGAAAGAGCTATAGACTTACTTCTTTCTGCAGAAAAACCAATAATTTTAGCTGGTGGTGGAACGATAATCTCATCTGCATTTGCTGAGCTTCAATCAATAGCTGAAATGTTAATGATTCCAGTTGTTACAACATTCAAGGGCAAGGGGTCTTTCCCAGAGAATCATCCACTTTCATTAGGTCCAATTGGAATGCATGGTCATGCTGAAGCTAATAAGATTATGACTGAAGTAGATTGTGTTTTAGCCATTGGTACAAGATTTTCGGACCGTTCTGTTGGAACATTTGAGGAATTCGAAAGAAATTTGAAGATTATCCATATGGATGTGGATCCTGCAGAAATTGGAAAGAATCAGACAACACAAGTTGCAGTTGTTGGTGATGTTAGAGCATCATTAAGAGTTATGCTTAAACTTCTTGCGAAAAAGGCATTAAAAAAATCTGATGGAAATGATTGGTTAAAACACGTTAATGAGGTTAAGGATTATTGGCGTGAGAATCTAAAATTACATCCAGGTGAAATGTCAGCAGCTAAGATTTTAAGGAAATTGAGGGAAGTACTTCCAAAGGAATCAATTGTCACTACTGAAGTAGGTCAGCACCAAATGTGGGCATCATTATTCTTTGATGCTATACACCCTGGTACATTCTTTAGTTCCACTGGTCTTGGAACAATGGGATGGGGATTTCCTGCGGCAATTGGCGCAAAAGTTGCGCGACCAGATGTAGCAGTAGTAGACATTGCTGGTGATGGAAGTTTCAACATGACAGAAAATTCACTCGCAACTTCTGTATTGGAGGACATTCCTGTTATTGTATTCTTGATTAACAATTTTTCATTGGGAATGGTTGCACAATGGCAAAGAACATTTTATGATAGACGCATGATTGGAATTGATCTAAAAAAATGCCCAGATTATGTTAAATTAGCAGAATCATACGGTGCACAAGGTATAAGGGCACAGTCACTTGATGAGTTAGGTAAAGCAGTTAAAGCTGGTCTTAACAGTGATGTTGCTACAGTAATTGATATACCAATAGATCCAGAAGAGGATGTTTTACCATTTGTTGCACCTGGAACTTCATTAAAGGATATGATCTTACCATCGTAGTGAGTGTTATGTGGGCAATATTATCAATTCGAGTTGAAAACAAACCAGGAATATTATTCAAAGTCACTCACTTGTTCAGAGCTAGAAATTTCAATATAGATAGTATATCAGTAGGCGTAATGGAAAATCCTGAATTTTCCAAGATGACAATAACAACTGTTGGTACTGAAAAGCAAATTGCTCAAATTGTTAAACAACTTGATAAAATGATTGATACAATAGAGGTCAAAAGACTAGATGACAAAGAGAGTGTGTATAAAGAATTGGTATTGTTTAAGATCAAATTAAATGGTGAATCAGATAACGCAGAGATTAACAAGTTAGCGGATACATATGGGGCAAAAATTCACAATGGGCAAGAAGGTTCATTGATAGCTGAGTTAACATCTACACCTGATAAAATTAAGGAATTTGAGGAATCAGTAAAACCATTTGGTATTTTAGATTCTGCTAGGACTGGAGTAACTGCATTATAGATGATGTAAAATGAAAGTTCGAATTTTTGATACTACATTAAGAGACGGTGAGCAATCACCTGGCGTTGCCTTATCACCTGAAAATAAGTTGAACATCGCAAAAAAATTAGATGAATTAGGTGTTGATGCAATAGAAACTGGATTTCCCGTTATCTCTGAAGGTGAACAGAATGCTGTTAAAATGATTACAAAGGCAAATCTATCCGCTGAATTATGTGGTCTTGCTCGTACAAATCAACGTGATATTGATGCTGTGGTTGACTGTGGTTTAAAATATGTTCATACATTCATCGCAACTTCAGACATTCATCTTGAGCATAAATTACATCTTTCACAAGATCAAGCTCTTGAGAAAGCTGTTGAATCAGTTGAATATGCAAAATCACGAGGTTTACAG
The DNA here is from genome assembly GCA_902590655.1 of uncultured marine group I thaumarchaeote. Classification (GTDB taxonomy): domain Archaea; phylum Thermoproteota; class Nitrososphaeria; order Nitrososphaerales; family Nitrosopumilaceae; genus Nitrosopelagicus. The sequence goes on along the minus strand of CACIXQ010000004.1, from coordinate 29,530 downwards.
GTTGAGTTTTCAGCTGAGGATGCAACACGAACTGATCGTGATTTCTTAAAAAAGATATTTACTGCAGTTACAAAGGCTGGTGCTGATAGAATCGACATACCTGATACTGTTGGATACTCAACCCCTCAATATATTGCTGAAATCACAAAGGATGCAATTGAAGCTACAAAATTACCAATTAGTATGCATTGCCATAATGATTTTGGACTTGCAGTAGCTAATGCGATATCTGGCATACAAGCTGGTGCTCAGTGTGCACATGTAACAGTAAATGGTATTGGTGAGCGTGCAGGTAATGCATCTCTCGAAGAACTTGTCATGGCATTGCAATGTTTAAGATTTGATCAATCCTGGGAGACTAATATCAAAACTGAACTTCTTTACGAGGCGTCAAAATATGTTTCAAAGTTAGCTGGAATGCCAGTTCAACCTAACAAAGCCATTATAGGTGAAAATGCATTTGGTCATGAATCTGGTATACATACTCATGGTGTTTTGAGTAATCCACTTACCTACGAACCAATTAGCCCTGAAATTGTTGGGCGAAATAGATGGTTGCAAGTAGGTAAGCATGCAGGAGCTCATGGTATAAGCGCCATGCTTGGGGAGTATGGTGTGGAACCTGATAAGGATCAATTAAAACAAATTCTTGAAAAAGTCAAGTCAATTGGTGACCAAGGAAAGCATGTTACTGACGTTGAATTATTATCAATGGCCAATGAAGTTATGGGTGATTCTAAACTAAAGCGTTTGGTGCAGTTAACTGGTTTCTCAGTTTCTACTGGAATGGGTAACATGCCATATGCGTTTGTAAAATTAAACATTGATGGCAATGAACATACCGCAACAGATTATGGTGTTGGACCAGTCGATGCATCACTTAACGCCATTCAGAAGATTACAGGAAAGATTTCAGAAATCAGAATTAAAGATTATAACTTGGCATCAATATCTGGTGGTTCAACTGCATTATGTGAAGTGACAGTTAAGTTAGAGGATGCTATGCAAAATTCTGTTTCATCAAAATCTGTCGGGGAGGATATTGTTATCACTAGTGTTCAAGCTGTTATTGATGGTATGAATAGACTTTTGTTAAAGAAAATCCTTAAGCAAAAAAAAGCATAATTGTTGGTGTAGAAAAATGAGCAGTAAGTATAACATATCATTAGTTACAGGTGATGGAATAGGTCCAGAAATATCTGAATCAGCATCTAGTATTTTGGAAACAATTCATGATAACATGAGTATTCATTTTATGATAAAGAAACTTGAAGCTGGTGATACGGTTTTAAAAAATACTGGGCGAGCATTACCAGATGAAACTTTTGATATAATAAAAAATTCTGATGCATGTTTAAAAGCACCAGTAGGAGAAAGTGCAAAAGATGTAATCGTGTATCTAAGACGTATGTTGGATCTCTATGCAAATATCAGACCAGCAAAATCATATCCAAACATGCCATCATTACGAGACGATGTGGATTTAGTAATTGTTAGGGAAAATACAGAGGATTTGTATACTGGAGAAGAATTTGATATTGGAAATGCATCAGTTGCAATGAGAATCATCTCTGAAAAAGCATCAAAGAGAATTGCAAATTATGCATTTAATATTGCAAGCCAACGAAAAATGAAGAAGGTTACATGCGTTCATAAATCTAATGTCATGAAAAAAACTGATGGATTATTTGCTAGTACATGCGCAAAGGTTGCTGATAATTTCTCTGATATTAAATTTGAAGAGATGTATGTGGATGCATGTTCGATGAATTTAATTCGACAACCACAAGAATTTGATGTAATTGTTACAACTAATTTATTTGGTGATATCCTTTCTGATGAATCAGCCCAAGTTGTTGGTGGATTAGGCATGGCACCAGCTGCAAATATTGGAGATAAGTTTGGTTTATTTGAACCAGTTCATGGTGCGGCATTTGATATCGCAGGGAAGCAAATTGCGAATCCAACATCATTCATACTTTCAATCAAAATGATGTTGGAATGGATTGGGAATAAGCATAATGACCAAAAATGCATTGATGTTGGACAAAAATTAGAGGCTGCTGTTTACGATGTTGTAAAAAATAACATCAAAACAAAAGATACAGGTGGAAATAAAACCACCATGGAGTTCACTAAAGAAATTATTTCAAGGCTTTAGTCTTTCTGGGTCTCTTGGATACAAAATAACTTCTCTTACATTATCAATTCCTATAATTATTGTTAACAATCTCTCCAAACCTAATCCCCAACCTGCATGTGGTGGCATACCCCAATCAAATGCTTGTAGATGCTCGGAAAATTTTGCAGGATCAAGACCTTGTTCAGCTAATCTATTTTTGATCTTTTCTGGGTTATGCAGTCTAGTTCCACCTGACGACAATTCAAGATAGCCAAATTGTAAATCAAATGACTCAGAAATTTCTGGTTTGTCTTGATTTTCCATGATATAAAATGGTTTGAGTTTGATTGGCCAATCTGTAAGGAAATAAAATCCAGTATGATTTTCGCCTATTATTCTCAAGTGAGAATCTAAAAGGTCGTCACCAAATTCTAGTTTGACATCTTTTTTGTTAAGCTCATCTAGTGCATCAGAATATGTAATTTTTTCAAACGGTCTATCAGGAATTGTAATTTGATTTCCTATAATTTCTTGTTCATCTTTACAATTTTCAGACACGTGTTTGAATGTGTTAAGAACTAAATCTTCTAAAACATCCATAACATCAGAATAGTCCATGAATGCAGCCTCCATATCAACGCTAGTGAATTCACTTAGATGTCTACCAGTATGTGATTTTTCTGCCCTGTAAAACGATGCTATCTCAAATACACGTTCTAAGCCGATTGTCATTTGTTCCTTATAGAGCTGTGGGCTTTGTGCCAAGTAAGCCTGTTTTCCAAAATAGTCCAAGGCGAACAAATTCGCTCCCCCCTCACTTGCACTGCCAATAATTTTTGGTGTAGTAATTTCAATGAATTTTTTTTCTAAGAATGTTTGCCGTAATGATGCCAATACATGGTGTCTGATTTTAAAGATCGAGGCTGTTTTTTGATTTCGCATATCCAGCGCCCTAGAGTTTAATCTATTGTCAATATGACTCTCAAGCCTACCAATAGGATCAATAGGTAGAGGATGAACAGCCCTGGCTAACACATTAATCTCACTAGCCTTAATTTCACACTCAAAATCTCTAGCTTTTGTATCCTGTATTTTACCAGTAACTCTAACAACACTTTGCCTTGTAATATCATCAATTGACTTCATCACATCGTCAGTAAGGATAATTTGAGTAATACCAGTGGCATCACGTAAGGTAATGAATGTCATTTTACCCATTTTTCTTAAATCTTCTACCCAACCACCTAGAATTACTTCTTGGCCTATCATACCCTTGTTGATATTTTCAATATAGTGTGATCGGTTAAACTTCATCGAAATCATCTTGAATGATGATCCATTGAATATATCCTTTCTTGAAAAAATAAAATGTAGTATAGAATATTATCATCATGCCAGATATTGAGATATCAGATCTTTCCGTCAATTACAAAACCTCTGATAAGACGATTCATGCGTTAGAAAACGTTGAATTTGAATTGGAAGACGGTGAATCAATTGGCATCGCTGGTGAAAGTGGATGTGGAAAGAGTACATTGGGTCTAACGATCATAAGAATGCTACAGGGTGGGAAAATTAGTTCAGGTAAGATTTTGTTCAATAACGACTCGATACTGGACATGCCCAAATCTAAATTTGATGGAAAAATACGTTGGAAAGAAATTTCCATGGTATTTCAAGGAGCTATGAATTCATTAGATCCCGTTTTTACGATCAGGCAACAATTTGATGAATTACTCAAACAACATGGTTTTGACGATAACATGGAACAAATCATTGATGATGCTATACATGCTGTAAATTTAGATCATTCTATTCTGGATAAATATCCACATGAACTTAGTGGTGGAATGAAACAAAGAATTGTTATTGCAATGGCATTGCTACTAAAACCAAAATTTGTTATAGCAGATGAACCGACAACAGCGCTAGACGTTCTGATTCAAGCACAGATTATTAATCTGTTAAAAAGTTTAAAAAAAAATGGTATGTCACTCATGTTAATTTCACATGATCTTGCAATATTATCAGAAGTTGCAGAGAAGATAGGTATTATGTATGGCGGAAAGATGGTTGAGTTTGGTTCATCTTCAGAAATCTACAGTAACCCTAAACATCCATACACTAAGGGTTTACTGGATTCAATTCCAACTTTGCATCAAGAAAAAAAAATAGAATTCATACCTGGTAGTACGCCTGATTTATCTATACCACAGATTGGATGTAGATTTTTTAATAGATGTCCTGAAGCAATGGACAAATGTAAAATGATTCCACCAAAAATAAAAACAAAATCTGGTTATGTTTTATGTTGGCTTTATGAATAATGATATAAAATTATTAATTTTGTCACTTTGATTTTTCTTCACAGTCATCAGAACAATACTTAGATTCTGGTCTTGTTACCAATCTGCCACATTGGGTGCATGTAGAATACATGGTTACAATACAGTACGATCATTGAAAAGTGTATTCTGATCGCATCTAATGACTACTAATTATTTTTTTAGAGTTAAATAAAACGAAATATTGATCGAGATGTGGACCTTTGGGAATTGTTTCCTTTTACTCCCGAAGTTGGTTATCTTGGTTTAACCATTGTCAGCTTCCTTGGTTCACTTGTACCATTTGTTCCAATACCATCATTCATTTTGGTTGCTACAATGGCAGCAGGTGATCAGTTTGACATTCATGTATTAGCGTTGATTGCAGCAATTACTTCAACAGTAGCTAAACAAATAATATTTTACGTCAGTTATGGAGGACGTAAAATAATTTCTGAAAAAACTAAAAAACGAATGAAGCCATTTCAGAAATTAGTTAAACGATACGGTGGTTCAGCTGCATTTGTTGCTGCTGCAACTCCCATTCCTGATGACTTGGTTTACATTCCATTGGGATTAGCAAAATACAATCCAAAAAGATTTTTTATTGCAACACTCTTAGGAAAACTTGTTTTGTTTTATGTAATCGTATTAATTTCACATTATATGGGGCTATCACTTTTAGAACCTATATTACAAGATATTGATGACCCAATGCCAGTTTATGTTGGTATAGTTGCTTTGGCTATAGCAATGTCAATCATTGTAATTCTTTTACTTAGATTGAACTGGGAAAAAATACTTGGTAGAGTTGCGCCATGGACATTAGATGATGACAACGATGAAAATCATAAATGATTGTTAATACTAAAATTCCAAAGTTTATCAGTACCAACCTTTATTCCTACTCTAGGTTTTGCAATAATTTTTGTTGGTTTTTTCCCATCAAGAATAAACAGTGATTTACTATTTGTTAAATCCAAATTATATTGTTTTAATGTAATTTGCATTGCTTGAGCCAGTTTTGCAGGACCATTTGTTAAATTTGCTATAACATCAGTTTTTCGATTTTTTATCATTAGTTGAATTCCCTGCTGTGGTTGAATAGCACGTATTAGAACAGCCCCAGATTTATCACTCTCTTTTTTTGCAACAACATTGAAACAATAGTGCATACCATATGTGAAGTAAACATATGCATGTCCTGCTTCACCAAACATTATTTTATTTCGTTCCGTTTTTTTTCTTGCCGCATGACTAGCCGGATCATTTCTACCTTTGTATGCTTCAGTTTCTACTATGATACCAGATAATATACTACTTCCAATTTTTCTTACTAATTTCTTTCCGAGTAGGTCTTTTGCAACCTGTTTAGTATCATTTACATAGAATTTTCTTGGTAAAGCATTCATCCTAATTCTTATTCTTGATTTTTTGTAATTCATTAACTAGTTTTTTGATATCATTTTTGAAAACATCCAGAAGCTTTTGATTATAAATCGTTGCTGCGGGGTGGAATGAAATAAAGTATACACGATTATTCTTGTATACGATTTGCCCATGATTTTTTGAAATTTCTTTTCCGCCCAAAATTGAATAAAAAGATGTGTTCCCAAGAAGGCAGATTATTTTTGGATTAATTATTTGAAGTTCTTCCTCTAGATAATTACTACACATTAATTTTTCAGTATCATTTGGGACTCTATTATTAGGAGGTCTACATTTTACGATATTTGTAATATACACACTGCTTCTTGTTAATCCAGCATTTTCTAATGCATCGTCAAGTCTTTTTCCTGCTGTTCCAATAAATGGCTCGCCATGTATGTCTTCATTCTTCCCTGGAGCCTCACCAATAAAGACAACATCAGCATTTTCATCACCAATTCCAGGAACTGCATTGTTTCTAGTATTACACAAGTCACATTTTTTGCACGTTTTAACACTCTGCTGAATCATTTCCAGTGATGATGGTTTCTTCATAACTATAGTCTCTAACCCTTCTTGATTAATTTTACAAAATTGATTAAACAAAACCATTTAGATATCTACTATTATGCATAAATTATGGGATTACTTCATACGTTACATTACCTTGATTTTTCTGAGGATTCTTGGAAAATCATATCCAATAGCCCTGCTATTTTTGAGTCTATGGATGATAATGTAGTTCTGAATATACGTGATATATCACACAAGGAACACAGATTAGTATTCAAAAAAGGCGGTAGGGTTGAATACATACGTTCTGTGGGAAAATATAGATTAAGATGGGATGATAAGGATCTAATTAACTAATTTTCATCCTATAAACTTGAACTTGATTTTTTCTATCAAGTCATTTTGAACAGCAGTTATTGTGTATGAACCACTATCTTCCCATCCACCACCACCAGCTATAAGCAAAGTTGAGAAATTACCTCCTGCTTTTGGTTCGATTTTCTCTTTCCATATTTTTACGCCGTCATTGTTTTCTATTGTTAATGTGATTGCTTGACGATCTGATATTGCATCACCTGAGATTGAGATTATATCAGCAATTTGATACTGTTTTTGGTCAAGCGTGAGTAATAGTGGATTGTTAGTAGTTGAGCTGATAGAAGAATCACTTTGGGTACCTGCTGTAAATCCTACAATAACTATTATAGCGATTGCAGCAGCCGCACCTCCAAGAATTCCCATTTTTTTATTAGATGAAAAATCAAATGAAAAGTTGGTTTGTGAATCTGAATCTTTCTTTTTTGGTTTTGTTTCTAATTTAATCCTAGTACCAGATTTTCCAGTAGATGAACTATCCAACGATTTGTTAGTTAGATGTGTATCAATTAGTGATTGAACATATTCTTTGTCTTCAGTAGTTATGAAATTATCATGTCTAATTGTATTTCTAATCTCCCTAAGTTTTTTTACGTCACCATGGTGATATCTTATTAAATCATCAAGGTCTGTTAAGAATGTCAATAAATCACCATATTTTCTCCATCTAATTAAAATTCGCTATTGATTTTTCGTCCATTGTAACGCAAAACTATTTACCCTTTGAATTCACGAAATTGCCTGATAATTTTTGGATTTGATTTTAGAAATGTGATGTATTTTCTTAACTGCCTAATTGTTTTTGGGTTTAAGTGATGTTCTAGCCCTTCAGTATCTTGATTTGCAATTTCTTGTCCAATATTTAGAATTTCAAAAAATTCTAAAAGTATACTATGCTTTCTTCTAATTGAATCAGCAACTTGTCTTCCATTGTTGGTCAAATTAATTCCATGATATTTTTCATATTCAATGTATTTTTTTTCATCCAATTTTTGAAGCATCTTGGTAACACTTGGCGGACTGACATTCATATATCTAGAAATATCTAATGTAGTTGCATATCCTTTTAGTTCTACTAATTCCGCAATTACTTCCAGATAGTCTTCTTCTCTTGTTGTACTTGATACTTTTCTGGTTTTATGTGCAGCCTTGATTGATTCTAGTCTCTTGCTATTTTTTTGCAATATAGATTACTAAATATTCTAGTATAATTTAGTGTCTTTGCTTAATTACTAATATTGATCATTATTCATGCATGTAATAGTTTTTGACTTATGATTGACAGAACTTTACATCGGCATTTATGTAATTTTCTTCCATTATCAAATATGAAGGATTCATTCCAGAAGCGTATTGAAAAATTGAAAATCATGCGTGAGTCAGCCAAGCGACGTAATGAAATGTATTCAGATCTTTTGAAATTTGATGATAAGAATACTAGACGATCATTGAGTGCATTAACTCAAGCACCAGCACCAGGTAAAAAAATTTCAAAAATTGGTTTTATTATGCTATGGATTCCAGAACCAACCGGTATTACGTGTGCAGTTGGCGGTCCAATGATATTAGCTGGTAGATATCTTGACAAAGTTTACAATGGAGCAAAGATATCGGATGTTCATAGCCACACAAAAGATTCATTTTCTACCATTCATGACTTTAAAAATTCTGTAATGTGACATCTTTTAGTTTTTAAGCGGATTGTATCATTCTAATTCATGCCAACAAGAACACAGGTTTTGATTCCTATCGCAATTGCTGCGATAATTATAGGAGCAGTAGGTATACTCACACTCCCAAGTGATGTTAAGTTAGAATCTGTTGAATTTCCTCGTGGTACAATTAAGCTTGATGATAAAACATTGGAGGTACAAATTGCAGATACTGATTCATTGAGAGCTAGAGGTTTAATGTTTCAAAATGAGCTTCCATATAATGAAGGAATGCTGTTTGTTTTTGACGAATCTAATACACGCCCAATGTGGATGTTAAATATGCAATTTAATTTGGATATAATTTGGTTTGATGAAAATTCTAATGTTGTAGCAATTGAGAAAGACGTTCCACCATGTAGGACAACTATTGAAGTTGTTGCATGCAGGGAAAATGGTGTATCAGGTGATAATGCTAAGTATGTACTGGAAGTTACTTCTGGCTTTGTTGATAAATTCAATATAACAGAAAACTCCAAAATGGAAATAATATCGATATAATATGATTGAAGAGCTTTGGTTAATTCCGCTTGGATTTGTTGCGGGAGTGTTAGGATCAATAATTGGTTTAGGTGGTGGCATAATCATCGTCCCAGTATTAACATTCATGGGATTTTCTCCCACACTAGCTGTAAGTAACAGTCTATTTGCGGTGTTTAGTAATTCTGTCGCGTCAACAACCATGTATGCTAGACAAAAACGCATAGAACTTTCACTTGGTTGGAAACTTGGATTAATGGCAGTTCCTGGTACCATACTTGGTGCATTCATATCTTCTGATATATCTCCAGATATTTTCAAAATTCTGTTTGCACTAGTTCTCATTTCTTCAGCATCATACATATTTCTTAAAAGGAAAATTGAGGAAAAACCTGTAGATGTATCTACTGTCTTGCTTGTTTTCTCAGCAGGCGCAAGTTTCTTTGCAGGAATAATATCGAGTTTATTTGGTATTGGAGGTGGTTTAATCTTCGTACCATTGATGGTAGTTGCACTTGGAATTTCAATGAAGCGTGCTGCACCAACTTCACAGTTCATCTTGATGTTTGCATCTTTCTCTGGGTTGATTATGCATTCCATGCTAGGACATCCTGACTACTATCAGGCATTGTTGTTATCGATTGGGGCATTTGCTGGAGGAATTTTAGGTGCTCGATTGTCACTTGAGATAAAGGAAAACAAATTGAAGATTATAGTAATAATTGTGCTAGTCGCAGCAGCAATTAAGCTGATTATAGATTCTACAGGTATTTTTTAATTATCTTGTTTCATCTGGACAGAAAATTACTTCAGAACTTGACTGTGATTCTTCAGACACCAAGTAGTTAATTGTATTTACAATATTTTCATCACTAGGTTCTTTTCCATCAACAGTTCCAGGCAAAATTAAGAATGATCTAACGTCCGATTTCAATACATCACTGAATTCTTGATTGACAGTGGTAGCAAATGGTCTGAGTGCACCTCTGAAAACTTCAACTTTTGCTCTTTCATGCCCACTAATTTTTTTACCAGCTGGAAGGTCAGGACCAATTATAACAATTCTTCCCTTTGCATCTTTGAACAATCTTGGATCATCAGAACCACCAGGGACGAATTTATTAACAGAATTTTGAATGAATGCAGCTGGTGTATTGACGAACTTATCAACTAATTTGTCCCATTCATTTCTTGACAGTTCGGTTAATTTAGAAAAGTTAGGAACATTACCAGTTAAATGAATGAATAAATCATTTTTTGATTCTTGCGATGATGTAACTTGTCCCCCTTTCTTTTCTATCATTGAGGTAATATTACTTACTTTTTGTTCATCACCACTAATGTAAACAGATTTTCCATCCAAGTTATTTTTCTCAGATTTAGGAACGGATGCTCTAATGTGTGATTTGACAGGATAGAAAACTCTGTCACCAGGAATTATTTTTCCGTTGAGAATTTTTGCTTGGTCATCGTCCGCAAGTGTTAAAACAGTTCTAGCAACCTGCTCCTGTGATAAAAATTGTTGATCGGGAATCATTGTAGATGTATTCTTTTGGATTTTTTCTGCAATGCTTTTGACTTTATCCAGTAAATTCGCAAGTGTAGTTTCTGGTTTGCCTAACTTTTCTGCAGCTGTTTTTATTCCAGACTTTATGGTTTCATCATCTTCCCCTAACAATCCTACAATCTCATTGTTTGCAGCCTCAACTTCACTTGGTGATAGGTCTTCAAATCCGCTTACACGTAGAAATTCTGATGCAGCCTTTGGGTAAACTGTCTTGTAAATTCTGTCTGAATGAACTGGGCCAGGATTAGTTCCGATTGAAATGATTCCCTTTTCTGTTAGTTCCCATGACATTGCCTCCACAAGCCTGTTTTTTGCTCCCTGTGATGCTGTATATGGATCTCTGAATCTGTATGGTCTTTGTTCCAGTGGTCTTTCTTCTGCAAAAAATGTTGAAATTGTAATAATTTTTGCTCCCTCTTTCATAACTTTGAGTGCTTGAACTGAAGTCCAAAAAGTTCCAGTTAGATGAATGTCTACAGTACTTCTAAATTGGTCAAGTGGTGCATGTGCAAAACATGTTACAGGACCCGAGACCCCAGCATTATTTACAACAACATCCAGGTTGACATTTTCATTTTTTAATGCATCAAACATCCCAGTGACAGCTTTTTCATCACTAACATCTACACCATCAAAAATTTTGATGGTGGCATGGCTTTGCTTTTCTTTGATAATATCTTCTAGCATTTTTGCAGTTTCTTCCAATGGTTCTTTCCTTCTTCCTAGAACTATGGCACTTGCACCATTTTCCACAAATTTCTTCGTAATTGCCTGCCCAATTCCTGTACCACTCCCGGTAACTAGCACAGTTTTATTTTGAAACTTTAGCATGAGATCAAAAATTAGTTCCTCATCTATTTATTTTGTTGCTAATCACCAATCCAGAACAACAAGAAATGTTAAATTATGTGCCAAAATCACATACGCCATGGAAGATTCTGAACCTGAAACTATTGTATTAAAAAATTGGCCTGAAAAATTTTCTGATATGTTAAGCATGATTGGCGTTAATTCAACTCCTAACAAAATAGGAGAAGGTGATGTTGAGAAGGGAGATTACTATAGCAGATGTTTCTCGCAGACTACAAGAATGATTACCAATAAGGGGTCATTGAAAATTTCTGGCACAAACATAGATTCAGTGCAGATAATACAAAAGGGATAATGATGCAAGATCCAAATCCACTTCCATGGGGCGCTCAGGATAGGTTTCAAGCACATTTTATTGTGCAACAATTTCCTGATAAGGAATTATCATCAGGTAAAGAATCAGAATCATGGCGTCTACGTCGTGTTGCAAGAACAAAATTAAAAACAACTGGTCACTTCGGTTCAAAAAAAGTAGTTGATGTTACATGGGAAGGGGGAAAACTTGCAGAAGATCTAAATTCTGATTCATCATTAAACGAAATGATTGCTAACCAATCAGTTAATGACGCAACAATTTTTGTTGATCCTTCGAATAATGGAATACGTATTTACGGAAAATGGAAAAACAGCCATGATTTTGGTATTACAAAAGAATTGTTTGATATTTACAACAATATTGCGGGCCACATAAAGAAAATTAATTAGCTCTCCACCAATCTAGCGATAAATAATCAATTTTAGATTTACTACGTGGTATAGCCAAAATAAATTGTTTCTTGACACTACTAGCCAATCTACCAGCCAATACTACTGCAGTAGAAGAAATATCATCACTTTTGTTGTAAACCTGTACTAAAAATGGCGCATGATCAATTCCTGGGCCTCTTTCATATACAGCAAAGTCACAACCAAATTTTATTCCTGGATTAATGACATAACCTTTTTCTCTAAAATCTTTGTAGACTTGGTATTTCTTATCAAAATTATGATATTCTTTTCTACAAATCCTAATCAACGCATTTAATGAAACATTTTTTCCATCCTTAGTGATCCTAATTTTTGAAACTTCTTGTAGATAACACCCTTCAATGAGATCTAAGATTAATGGAACGTTGATCTCATCTACATTTGGTTTTGGAATACCGATTGGTTTACCAAAATAACCACTAGCAAAAAGATTTCTAGATTCTTGTATATTCCAAACAACTATTCTATTGTCTAATAATTCGCCTTTCAAATCAGAGACTTAATGCTAACAAGATGAATGAATCAGAAACTTCCTGACATTTGTCCGCCATCTCTTCTATCGATTCAATAACATCTTTCATTAAGAGCAATTCTTTTGTGTCAGAAATTTCATTTAGTGCAGTAATTGACATCACACGATATTTTGTATCTATATCACGTTCAATTTTTTGTGTCTCTTGAGCAAGTTCAATAGCCTTACTAGCATCAACATTTAGGCTTCTAATAATTTCATTTAATTTGTAAATTTCGTCAACAACAAGCTCAATCAATTCTGTTAAATCCTTATCCAATTGTGAAGTTTTAATTGTTGTAGATTTCATATTCGAAAGCTTGAAAGAAATACCAGTTATGTAACCGCCAATTTCATCCATTGTGTAAGCTGTATTAAGAATATTATCTCTGTTTAAAATTAAACCACCGACATCTGCTACATCTCTTGTTATTTTGCGTCTGAGATTTTCTACTTCTTCTTCTATACTAGAAATTTGTTCAAGGGCGGACTTAATTCCAGTCTTATCCTTGTTTACCATCATTTTTGGTAGAGTAGAAAGCACCCTGCTTGCATTAAGAATTCTGTTTATCTCATCCTGTAACACGGCTAATGCCTTTCTTTTTGCTTGAACTTCTAATTCCCCGCTATACATAATTGATAACTAATTACAATCGTTTTTCTAATTTATATCATACTTTCATTAGGCATGCTCATGCTTCTTGATTGATTTTAGTTTGTCTATTATACAATGTTAAAACCTCCTCACCAGTAGAAGAATCCTCCACTGCTTTTTCATACCTAATTTTTCCTGTAAATTTTGGAAATCTTAAAGCAAACCCACTACCTTTTCTAATTAAATTCAATCCAGTTTTATGGATTGGGCTTAGTGTTATTTCTGAGGCAACAATTTCTAAAACTAATTCAGGTTCAAACCAAACATCAGCTTCCATTTCACTCATAACCCTAGAATTTTTTTTAATTGTTACTTTATTAGAAAGTATTTGGTATAATTGGTCCAAACTTTCGTCAGTGAATCCTGTACCAACTTTACATATACTTGGGAAGTTATCTTCTTCTGGATTATAACTCGCCAATAATAATGTCCCATATAGTCCAGTTCTTCGTCCTTTACCAAAGTATGCACCTATAACAACTAAATCAAGACTATCTCCTAATTCATTTCTATATTCACGTTTTAGTTTTAGCCAATTACTACCACGAGTACCAGCGCGGTACGGTGAATCCAGAGTTTTCAGCATAAGCCCCTCACAACCTGCATTAATGGAGTTTTCTAGAAAGTCTTCGACCTCATTCTCATTTTTAACAAGTAGCATTGGTATAAGCTTGGCAAAATTACTTTCATCAACTAATCTTTCTAAAATTTTCCTTCTTTCGGAATACGGTGAATCCAAACAATCATTTTTGTCATAATATAAGACATCAAAAAAATTAACCGTAATTGGATATTGTGATACAGCCTCATCCAACTTATGTTTCCGCCTTCTATGCATTAACTCCTGAAATGGTAAAAATTCCCCTGTGTTTTCATTGATTGGAACTATCTCTGCTTCAAATACACCATTATCAGTTTTAAGCAATTTTCCAATATTGTCGACAATGTCTGGGTAGTATTGTGTAATGTTTTCTAGACTACGTGAAAATAAAATTATTGTATCATTTTTCTTGTGTATTTGTACACGTTCTCCATCTAGTTTGTATTCTGCAGCAAATTGTTCAGGCATTTTCTTGATCACATCCTTTTCACTTTGAATTCGATCAGCTAACATTGGCCTTACTGGACTAAATAATGATATTCTAAATTTTTTTATTTCATCGATTCCATCTGTTGCAACTATTAACGATACTTTACCTAAATCACTTGAAACGTTGTATGCATTTTCAATATGCTCTCTATTTTCTTTTTTTCCAGTAAATGCAATAGCCAGTGCATCCATCACTGTATTTTCCGCTATTCCCAAACGTAACGTGCCTAGTAAAATCTTCAACACAAATTTTCCCTCTAATGGAGTTGCATCATTCAATAAACTTGAAATATATTTCATTTTCAAATCTTGTGAACCCTTGCCCTCTAACTTTGAGATTTTAAATAATGTATCATAAACTCTTTCTACAGTAATTTTTTCTGTTGTAAATGTGGTTTGAGTTTTTAATTTTATCATGTTTGATGCTGTTATACCAAGATCACCACCCTCCTCATAATCAACCTCAATTTTTTTAACTGGAAGTCCAACTGATTTTGAAATAGCACGTATTGCAAGCTTTTCAGCAATTCCTAATTCTACACCTTCAAAATTTGGTCTAATAATTCCCTGAATTAAATAAACAACATTTGGAATTAATTTCTTAGGTGTTTCTTCTAATAATTCAACTAGGATATTTGTGAGTTCTATTCGTTTTGTCGTCTTTTCCATCTTTTCAAAGATTTCAGATATTACAGAGAATTCCATCAGGTTTTTTTTGCATGTTCAAGTAATAAATTTGAGCCTGAGCTTATACCAGTTCGTATGTATGGTAAATTAGATTATTAGATATATTTGAAAATTATTTTTTTTGGAGAGTTTTTTTGTTTTGTTACCATTGCAAAATTGCTCAGTGGATATGATTTTTTATAAAATTTCATGAAACTCCATGCCACGTCATGATTTTTGAATTCAGTCCTTAATCCATCGATTGATGATTCTTTCCCAAATATATCAAAAATGATAATCTGATACTGTTTTGGTATTTTATGTGGCCTTGCTTTCAATAACCATGCAAATGCAAATAAAAATACAATTCCAAGAACCAATGTTTCACCTGTCATTTTAAAAAATGACCATATTATATCACGAACAGTTTGGCTAAATAATACAAAAACAAAATTTGAGAAAGCAATTATTGATATGTACGTAATAGCAAATGGTTTTAGATTATTAGTGAAATTAGATGTTTTCATATGTTATTATTTTTTTAGGTAGTTTAAAACTTTTTTAATTTTTCTAATCTGGATCTTCGTAAGATTCTTTTCTTTGTTCACTCTGTGGTTGATCTTCCATTGGTTTCATTTTATTGTGTAGTACGCTCATTATAGATTTGTATCCTTCTGCGTATTCTAATTCAGATGGCACAAGTGTTGCTGGATGAATAAATCCTTGACTTCTCATCGCTAATGCTTTCTTTGTAGCAATTTCACGTATATGATCCCAATCTGGAGTTGAAAATCCATCGAATGGACCTGTTAATTTACCATCATGCATGCTGAAAACTAACGCTTCAACAATAGGTATACAGAAGTTGATTGATGCAGCTGAGTTGATCTTAACTGGCATTAATGGCATGTTGTGACTACCACGTGTATTTCCAGCTACATAGTGTGGATTACTAAATACACTACCTGCTTCTTCAGTAGCTGGAAAGTTTTTTTGTGTTCTAACAACGCATATTGGATCATCTTTACCAACATATGTACCAGCTATATTATGAAGTCTATCAGTTGATGCGTCTAGTATAGGTTCACCATCTTTTGTATAAACTGAATCAACGACAAAACGACCCGGATACATCAACGCAGCTTCTATTATTGGTTTGTCTTCCCATAATGATAGATTTGCAATCTTACCTTCCTCTACGTCCATGATGTTTATGTTGACACCCCTAGCAAGTGATTTGTTAACTATTAGTCCCGTGTTACTTAGTGCATCAACAAATAGCTTATAGATCGGATAATTGAATGCTCCAGGTTCAGTTTTATCTGCTGCAAATACCGTAAACACTTCGTTTGGTCGTTCATCGAATTCCATTTCTGCTACGCCAGGTCCCATTCCCTTTATGTTACCTGAAAAAGAATCCTTCAGCAGGTCCTGACCTGCACCGTATAGTCCTTCTTCTTTAGCAACTTTTGTACCAGCCATAAATGCGTCCCATGCAAGTTGATGAATTTCTTTATTGTCTGTGCCTTTAGTATGGGTCATAACAATATGAGAGTCATCACCACAATATCCGATGTAATGATCAATCAACAGATTTCCAGCATCCTTCACAGTCTTTCTTATAGCATTAAGAAGTCCATCACTTGGCAATGTATGACCCCCTATTCCACCTACATCAGCCTTAATCACTGATACAGTTATTTTCATGAATTTTGTATTTGAAACTTTGATTTATAGTATATGAAATTTGATCATTTCAAAGCTGAAAACACGTAAAATCGGATAAACGTTCGTAGAAAAACGAAATGGTAATAAAGCCCATTTCACTTTGAGTTCGATATGGCAGACAAAGACCACATGAACATGATCATCACTGGTCATATTGATAATGGTAAATCAACCACTATGGGCCACTTTTTATTGGATCTAGGTGTGGTTGATGAAAGAACAATTGCTGCACATGCTAAAGAATCAGAAGAAACAGGAAAGGGTGATTCTTTCAAATATGCCTGGGTTATGGATAACATTAAAGATGAAAGAGCCAGAGGAATTACAATCGACTTAGCTTTTCAAAAATTTGAAACTCCAAAATTTTTCTTTACATTAATTGATGCTCCTGGTCATAGAGACTTTATTAAAAATATGATTACTGGTGCATCTGAGGCTGACGCAGCAGTTTTAGTACTTTCTGCTAAAGAAGGAGAAACAGATACTGCAATTGCACCTGGAGGTCAAGCTAGAGAACACGCATTCTTGCTAAAAACATTAGGAGTAAAACAACTTATTGTGGCCATCAACAAAATGGATGACAGTAAATTTTCTGAGGATGCTTTTAACACTGCAAAAGGAAAGGGTGAACAGCTTGTCAAATCAGTCGGTTACAAAATTGAAGACGTACCATTCGTTCCAGTATCTGGTTGGACTGGTGATAATCTTGTTAAAAAATCTGAAAACATGCCATGGTATAAGGGCAAAACTCTTTTGGAAACATTTGATGAACTTAAGGTACCTGAGAAACCAACAGGTAAACCACTACGTTTACCAATTCAGGATGTTTATTCTATTACTGGTGTTGGTACTGTTCCGGTTGGACGTGTTGAAACAGGAATAATGAAACCAAATGATAAAATTATTGTTATGCCATCTGGCGCTACTGGAGAAATAAAGTCAATTGAAACACACCACACAGAAATGCCATCAGCATCAGCTGGTGATAATATTGGTTTCAACTTAAGGGGAATCGAGAAAAAAGATATCAAACGTGGTGATGTACTTGGTACACCTGACAGTCCACCTAATGTTGCTAAAGAATTTAGAGCACAGATAATTGTGATTCATCATCCAACAGCACTTGCTCCTGGTTACACACCAGTTATGCACTGTCATACTGCACAAGTTGCAGCAACAATTACAGCATTTGAAGCTAAAATTAATCCTGCAACAGGTGCAACCGAAGAGGAAAATCCAAAATTCCTTAAGGTTGGCGATTCTGCAATTGTTAAAATTACACCAGTTAGACCAACATGCATCGAAACATTCCAAGAGTTCCCAGAAATGGGACGATTCGCATTACGAGATATGGGTGCAACAATAGCTGCCGGTGTTGTTAAAGAAATTACTCAAAAGCACACCGCATGAGTCTGTGATATGACTCAACCAGCCCGTGTTAAACTTACCAGTATTAGCTTACCAAAATTAGGTCAGGTATGTGATGAGATTATGGGAATAGGGGAAAAAACTGGTGTTAAGGTAAAGGGTCCAATTCCACTTCCTGTAAAGCGATTAAATGTTGTAACTAGAAAATCACCATGTGGCAGTGGTACTGAAACTTATGAAAAATGGGAAATGAAAATGCATAGAAGAATTATTGACATAAACGCAGATGATAAAGCGATAAGACAACTTATGCGATTGAAGATTCCTGATAACGTATACATAGAATTATCTCTTACGTGATATTATGGTTGACGAATCTAATAGTGAGATGAATGATGCTGAATTTACAGATGATACTGCAAAACCAGAATTCGATGTTATTTACTCATGCTTGCGTTGTAACACAAAAGTTAGTAATTCTGAATTAAATAGACTTCCTGAAATAAAATGTATTTGCGGATTCAGGGTCTTCACCAAGGTAAGACCACCAATTGCTAAAACTGTAAAATCAATCTGATTATCTATCAATTTTGTATGAGTGTTTTCTCTTTAGATGGTCACGCATTTCTGACATACTATTGAAATTCTCATTACATTCCTTACAATCATATGGTGAATCTTTGAAATGCTCTAACTCCTGGTGATTCATGAGATCCTCATGATGTGCAAATTTTTTTTTACATAACTCACATTGAAATTTTTTGAAGAATATCATTTTTTATCCAGTTGAGCCTTCTGTTCATCCCAACAATTTTTACATAATTGTCCTTTGATTTTCCAGTGATTCTTTGGATTGTACCTAATGAAACCAAGTTTGTTACCGCAAATACCACAGAAATCCCTCTTTTTGTTAAACTCTAATTCTTTCTCGTCAAAGCATTTTTTACAAAGAAGTCCTTCCATATCCCACTGTAGTCTGGGTTCCCACAAGTCGGTAACCTTACTTTTAACTCCACATGTCATACATTTTTTTATTAACGTTGCATCATAGTGTTCCTGCATTTTATCCAAATGGCAATCACTGCAGAGTGGTGATTTTACGCCATACCACTCTCTTTTTGCTTTATATTTATGAGCAGTGATTTGCTTGTTGCAGATTGTGCAATATGCAGGTTTTCTACTAAATAGTCCCATTACGATTATAATTTTTTAAAAATATAATATCCTTTGCAGTGAATTTAATCATAGAATTGATTATGTGAGATTATGATTAGATTTCTTCTAGGATTTTTTCTACTGCCTGGCTAGCGTTTATCATGCCACGTTTTTTTGCATATCTTTCGATCATTTTGTATTGTTCGGAATCACAACAAACTGGCATAGTTCTTTTTGTCATATTGTAGCCTATTTTTTTTAATTAATATCCTTTGCTCTCAGACTATTTCAAAAAGTATTTCATTGACAACTAAGAATTTTCAATATGAGAAAACGTCAGATCTTAATCATTGGCAACAACGACAATGGCTGTACACCAGAATTAGAAAAGATTGCATATGATGCTGGTGCAGAAGTGGCAAAATCTGACTCTGTTTTGATAACTGGTGGTCTAGGTGGTGTTATGCGTGCTTCATGTCATGGTGCACAAGAATCTGGTGGAATAACTGTTGGAATAATCCCTCAGGATGATTCATCACATGCAAATGAATTCTGTGATATAGTAATTCCTTCTGGTATGGGATTAACACGTGATTTTTTAAATGCACTTTCAGCAGATGGTGTTATAGTTATTGGAGGAGGTTCTGGTACATTATCTGAAATTTGTGCAGCATATATGCACAAGAAGCCTATTGTTGCATTAAAAAACTCTGGCGGAACAGCATCTAAATATTCTGACACATATTTGGATCATAGAAAAAACATTAAGATTGTTGGTGTCGAAACACCGCAAGATGCAATAAAATACATTTTAGAAAATATTAGCACATAGATAATAAAAGCGGATCTGGCTCATAAAATTCACCATGTTTATCAGATAGTTTTTTTAATTCTTCCACAATTTTTTTCATACCTATTTCATTTGCGGTTTCAAATAATGGTTTTTTCAAACCAAGTCCAAGTTTTGCTGCCTTTTCAATTTCATCAATGTCACTAGCATTATTTGTTATAAGCCATGCAGCATTATTTAGTACGTTTGCAATAATCTGTGTTGGTTCACATTTTTTTGCTAATTCTTCTGAAAGTGGTATTCTTTCATACTTATCATCAGAGTACTTGTAGAATCCCTGACCACTTTTTTGGCCAAGATTTTTTTCATTGAACAGTTTTTCAATTGTAGGATGAGGGAGAATTACTTTTTTGTCTCTTACATGCATTTCCATTGTTGCTTTATGAATAACATCTAACCCTGTAAAATCTGCTAACTCAAATATTCCCATTGGAAATCCAAGGCTAAACTTAACCGCAGAATCAATTTCAGTTTGTTCTATTTTTTGTCTTTCCATTACATAACATGATTCATGAACTAACGGTATGAACAGCCTATTCACAATGAATCCTGGAACATCTTTTCTACAGGTAACCGGTATTTTGTTAACCGATTTTACAAAATCTATTGTTAGGTTAGTAATATCATCTGAAGTTTCCTGACCAGGTATAACTTCTACTAGTTTCATGAGTTGTGGTGGGTTGAAAAAGTGTATTCCGATAAACTTAGTTGGCCTTGATACTGTATTTGCGATTTCAGTAATTGGTAGTGTACTAGTATTAGATGCGAAAACAACTTGTTCGCCAGCTGTTTTATCTAATTCTGCATATACCTTTTTTTTGAGATCCATTATCTCGGGAACAGCTTCAATAACTAGATCAGTATTATGCACAGCATCTTTCAAGTCAACAATTGGTTTTATTCTTCCAAATATTTCATTACATTCAATTTCAGAAATTTTCTCCTTTGAGACAAGCTTGTCTAAACTCCACTTTATTTTCTCCATTGCTTTGTCTAAGAATTTCTGTTCAATATCCCTGAGCACTACATTATATCCAGCCATTGCAGAGACTTGAGCTATACCATGACCCATTATTCCTGAACCTAATACAGTAATGTTTTTGATTTCCATAACGTCCAAGAAAATTGATATCCTTTATAATATGTTTCATGATTACGCAAAATATGGGATTGTTTGGGAAAAAAGCTAAGACTGAAACAAAATGTGATGTTTGTGACTTGGAACTACCTACTCCCGAACGACTAGAGCGACATAAAAAAAAGGCGCATGGCAATGTACCAGAGAAAAAAATGGATGATTCTGGCGCAAGACCAGGCGAAGGTGGCTTGTGGTAGTCGACCTGATGTAAAAAATTTGTGATAATTATGGATATTGACGGAATGAAAGATTCAAAAAAATATGGACTAATGTTTCTCTTTATATTTATTACAGCTTTCATAATCATTGCAACAGTGATTTTTCCATTTTGGAATTTAATTCGGGAAGATGTTTATGAAGAAGTCGAAATTATGTTAAACGAACGTGGTAACTGTTATGTTGATACTGTGGATAATGTTCCTAAAACAATTTGGAATTGTGATAAGAAAGTTGGCGATATTGTCACAATAAAATACGGTAAGGATCTTGCATACGCAGAAATTGTTGAGCCTTAGTAGTTTACTTTATGGTTAATATCAACTTAATTGAGTCATGGACTGTATTTTTTGTAAAATAGCTAAAAAGGAAATTCCATCAAAGATAATTATGGAATCCAAAAGTTCCATGGCATTTTTGGATGCATTTCCTGTATCACGTGGACATACATTAGTTATCCCAAAAAATCATTATGAAAAAGTTCAGGATATGAGAGAGGAAGATAGTGTAGACCTGTTTAATATGGTACAAAATATAATAACTAAGATAGATAAGATAACTGGTTCTACATTAGTGGCGATACATAATGGGAGGGATAGTGGTCAGGAAATACCACACGTTCATGTTCATCTTATACCAAGAGAATTATCTGATCATGCTGGACCAGTACATAGTATGTTTAATGATAGACCAAAATTTTCTGATCAGGAATTAGATGATTTGTGCACTGAAATAAAGAATATGTGATCACAGAGGATATACTTTCCGTCCAGATTTTCTTTCGTTAATTTTAATTGCTTTTGTTGGACATGTTTCAGCTGCATCCATTATTCTTTCTTCAGATGCACCATATTGATTATGAACATGTGATTTTGGGTTAATCATAGTAAGTTTATCAATAACAAAAACATTTGGGGCTATAGTTTCACAACTCAAACATGCAATACATTGACTTTTATCCACACGTACAGACAAATCATGTTTATAGATTTTTGTCTCATTCTTTCGATTTTTTGTTTTGGGTCTTGGTCTAGTTACTTCTTCATTTACATCCCAAAACGCCTTTCCATAATCATTCTTTTTAGATTCATTCTTTCTAAATTCATAATCTTCCCAAAATGATTTTTCATATTGCCGCCAAAAGTTTTCATCCATCTCAAAGTCTTTTGTGAATTTACTCCAATCCTCTTCTGGGGGATTTTGTTTGGTTGTATTTTGATATGAACGAGTTTCTTTCTTTACAGTATCATCATTACGATGGGAGTTTTCCAGTCTCGATTGACTCTTCAAGAAATGATATGCATCTAATACATTTTTGAATTGACGTCCATCACTCTCATTCTTATTTCTGTCTGGATGCAGTTCTAATGATAATTTTCTATATGCGTATTTAATATCGTCAAAACTAGCATCTGAATCCAGCATTAAAATCTGTATAGCTTGTGCTCTGTTCAATACTTTTTTACTTAATTAACATCTTAAAAGTAATTTGATGAGCATTTCAAGTTATTTCAGATGTCACATTTGATCTGAGATCTGATTCATACCAAACAGTCTTTGAACTAACATTTTTTCCTTGGTGAAAATTAAGCGCTAAATGTGAAAAAATTGTGTCTTTTCTAACAGATCCATGTGTATGAAGTATTTTTGGATGTATGTATACAACATCGCCTGAATTCAAACTAATAGTTTTGGTCTTTGAAATTTTAAATTTTGAGACACCATTACCAATTTTTCTATAATAAACAAGGCTCCCGTGACCTTTTGTAACAATAAGCATTTGGGCGCCAGTATGATAATGAATTTTAGTTCTGGCTGATTTTTTGAATGTTACATGATATAGATCATGTTCGTTTGGCTTTGTAATGCTAGAAACATCACGAAGCGTGACTGGGCCAGTAAAATAGTTTTTTTTGACTTTTTTAACTGGTGCAGATGAAATGTTACCTTTTTTCAACTATTTATGGTAAATGGTAATAGTCATAAAAAACTATGGACATATTAGTAGTGGTAGTAATTGGCTGATTCTGAACATAAAATTAAGACAGTGGTTTTACGCCCCATTTTAGATGATGATGGGGCAGACCAAATTGTTGAGAATGGGAAAACATCATTATTTAGAAGCATGTTGCAAAAACCCAAAAAATCAGAAGTTCACGTACATTCAATAAATCTCTCATATGAAGCGTTTTTAATTTTATCTGGAAGCTATAATGCAAATTTCTATCGTAAAACTGTTCATCAAATTCATGTTGATCCAACAGTTAAGGAAATAATTATTGGAGATGATGTATTTCCAGTGGAGTCAGGTAAGGGCGTTTTAGGTAAATTCAATGCTAAAATAAAAAAAAGTACAAGAAGAAAAAATCAAATTGATTTGGAATTAGAGGAACATGTCTACTTGGATAATGAGGAAGAAATAGCATTTGATCATCATGGAAAAGAAATCAAAATGCCATACAAAATGAGTTCAAAATTGATTGAAAGCTATCCAAGGCGTACCTTAGAAAAAACCAAAAACAATGTAAAAAAACCGGAAATTACTTATGATGCAGCAATTGCAAAACTAACTTCAAAATTAAAAAAATCAGTTTCAATTGGAAAACGTAATCTTGAGGAGAAAATTATCATTGACGAAATAATTGAATTGTATGTACCAATTTATGAGGCTAGATTAATCGGTCCAAAAAAAAGCATACGTTTGATGAGGATAGATGCGATTAGGAAGAAAGTTTTGTAATATTATCGGATTAGTTTTCTGAATTTTGGTTCATCCTGTAAAGAATCAAAAAACTCATCTTCTAATGCCCATTTTTTGATTGTTTTTCGATCCTTTTTCACTGCCAATTCTAATAGATATAATGCTCTACCAATATTTGCAATAGCTGCGTTACTACGTGCCATTGCATAGATAACATTGACGTTCCCTTCGTGTATCTGCAATAATTTATCAAAAATTGCTAAGGCCTTATCATGCTTACCTAACTCAGCTAATTCCATTCCTTTATGAAAATATGCATCCATGTGTTTTGGATGTTTTCGGCAAATATTCTCAAAGCAGTTTAAAGATTCCTCATGTTTTTTCATTTTACCAAGCACTATTCCACGATAAAATGCTGTATTTACATTCCCAGAATCGCATTTTATCGCTTCATCCAAACTTTGTATTGCTTCTTCATGTTTCAATAATTTATCATAAAGTACCCCCCTATTGTAATATGCAGCAGCATATTTTGGGTCAATCTCTATTGCTTTATTGTAGTATTCTAATGCATCATCAGTATTACCCAACTCTGCCAATGAGATGCCACGATTATTGATAGCTGCAATGTATTTTGGGTCAATCTCAAGTACCTTATCAAAGCATGTAATTGCATCCTGATATTTTTTTAGTTGGTTTAATGCAAGACCTTGATTATATAATGCATCAATATTTTTTGGCTCTTGTTTTGTGACTTTTTTGAAAAATGGGATAGCGTTTTTTGGCTGTTTTTTCTCCATAAATGACATTGCCTGATAAAGCAAATCTTCAGTTTTTTCTTTGGCAGCAAAAAATATCATAATAATCAGTTTTATTATGTTGTTTTATTTTTTAAATGTTGTAAGATATTGATCAGTAGCTTTTAGCATTTCATTCATATCATATTTTGTATGTTCATCTGAATACGCACCAAGCTTTCCAGGTAAAAAGAAAATTTCATCATTAGCAATCATGTGAAAATGATAATCATGTAATTTTTTTATGTTACATTTTGCAGCATCAGATGCATTATTAATTTCATATATTTGATTATCCAAAAAATGTGTTAGGAACAAAGAACCAGTACCAGTTGTAATCACAGAGCCATCAAATTTTTTATCAAGAATTTTTCTGGTTTCTCTCCCTAAATCATTTAATTTTTGATAAAGTTTGTTACCTTTCTTTTTTATCATACTTAGTGTTGAATTTCCTGCCATCATTGAAAGTGGATTTGCTGAGAATGTCCCACCGCCAATATATGCACGATTTGACTTTGAGAATTTTGATGTATTTGCAAAGTTCATAAGTTCACTTTTACCAGAAATTACGCCTATTGGAAATCCCCCTCCAACTATTTTTCCTAGTGTTACTATATCAGGATCAAGTCCCATAGTGCTATACATACAGCCATATCTGAATCTAAATCCAGTCACAATTTCATCTAGAATGAATAATGAATTATTTTTGTGGCAAAATTCCTCTATTCCCAATAGGTAATCGTTTGTTGCTGGTATGCATCCACCACCACCAAGAACTGGTTCAATAATAACTGCCGCTAGATCATTTTTTATTGATTTTAAAATTTTGAGTGAATTTTCCAAGTCATTGAATGGAAGTGATTTTATGTGTTTTTCATCAGTCAATCCATTACTTTCAGATTTATTGAATGGCCAATTTACCGTTTTGAGCAGGTCTGTGGTATATCCATGCCATCCACCATCAACTTTCGCTATGGTATTTCTTTTAGTGATTGTTCTGGCAAGCCTAACTGCATACATTGTAGCCTCTGTACCAGTTGATGCATAGCGAATTTTTTCAGCCACTGGTATTGCTTTCGAAATTTTTTCAGACAGTTCGATCGAGTTTTTACTTACAGTTCCATGCATCCATCCATTTTCAAGTTGTTTTCGTGCATTTACTTTAACACTTTTTGGTGAATGACCTAAAATTAGACTCCAGTGACCCATCCAATAATCAACATATTTGTTAGAATCTACATCAACCAGAAACTTACCTTTTGATGATTTTACAATAAATGGATATGGCTCAAAGAATCTTATGTTATGATGAACGCCGTTAACATGCAGTTTTTTTGATTTTTTAAAAAGTTCTGAAGACTTTCTTGTCTTTTTCTTGTATAATTTTATGCTATTTTTTAGCATTCTAATCACTATATTCTGTAATATATTACTGATCGCTAAAATCCCATTTTTTCGAAATTTTTCTGAATAGTTTATATGTATTTGATGAATCTGAACTTTTGCATACGTAACGCAAGAGCGGCGCTTGTGATGAAGTATGGTAGTGGACCATTTTATGATTTACAGGCCTCCAGTTACGCATACAAAATGTGGATTTGACCAAATGATCAAATCTGAAATGTGAAGATTAAGTGCATTCCGTTAATTCCAATAATTATCATGTAGATACTTCTAAGATTCAGAATCCGGTTGATCCTGCCGGACCTGACTGCTATCGGATTAATACTAAGCCATGCGAGTTTTTGTAGTAATACAAGGCATACGGCTCAGTAACACGTAGTCAACCTACCCTATGGACGAGGATAATCTCGGGAAACTGAGCATAATACTCGATAGATCATAATGCCTGGAATGGTTTATGGTTGAAATGATTCGTTCGCCATAGGATGGGACTGCGGCCTATCAGCTTGTTGGTGGGGTAATGGCCCACCAAGGCGATTACAGGTACGGGCTCTGAGAGGAGAAGCCCGGAGATGGGTACTGAGACACGGACCCAGGCCCTATGGGGCGCAGCAGGCGAGAAAACTTTGCAATGTGCGAAAGCACGACAAGGTTAGTCCGAGTGATTTCTGCTAAAGAAATCTTTTGCAAGTCGTAAAACCACTAGTGAATAAGGGGTGGGCAAGTTCTGGTGTCAGCCGCCGCGGTAAAACCAGCACCTCAAGTGGTCAGGAGGATTATTGGGCCTAAAGCATCCGTAGCCGGCTTTGTTAGTTTTCGGTTAAATCCATGCGCTCAACGTATGGGCTGCCGAGAATACTGCATAGCTAGGGAGTGGGAGAGGTAGACGGTACTCGGTAGGAAGGGGTAAAATCCTTTGATCTATCGATGACCACCTGTGGCGAAGGCGGTCTACCAGAACACGTTCGACGGTGAGGGATGAAAGCTGGGGGAGCAAACCGGATTAGATACCCGGGTAGTCCCAGCTGTAAACGATGCAGACTCGATGATGCATTGGCATATAGCCAGTGCAGTGTCGCAGGGAAGCCGTTAAGTCTGCCGCCTGGGAAGTACGTACGCAAGTATGAAACTTAAAGGAATTGGCGGGGGAGCACCACAAGGGGTGAAGCCTGCGGTTCAATTGGAGTCAACGCCAGAAATCTTACCCGGAGAGACAGCAGAATGAAGGTCAAGCTGAAGACTTTACCAGACAAGCTGAGAGGTGGTGCATGGCCGTCGCCAGCTCGTGCCGTGAGATGTCCTGTTAAGTCAGGTAACGAGCGAGATCCCTGCCATTAGTTGCTATCATTATTCTCAGGAATAGTGGAGCGAACTAGTGGGACTGCCGTTGTTAAAACGGAGGAAGGAAGGGGCTACGGCAGGTCAGTATGCCCCGAAACTCTGGGGCCACACGCGGGCTGCAATGGTAGTGACAATGAGTTCCAAACTCGAAAGAGAGTGGCAATCTCCAAACACTACCACAGTTATGACTGAGGGCTGTAACTCGCCCTCACGAATATGGAATCCCTAGTAACCGCGCGTCATTACCACGCGGTGAATACGTCCCTGCTCCTTGCACACACCGCCCGTCGTTTCATCGAAGTTTGCTTTTAGCGAGGTGATGTTTAATTGGCATTATCGAACTTGAGGTAAGCGACGAGGGAAAAGTCGTAACAAGGTGACCGTAGGGGAACCTGCGGTCGGATCACCTCCTTAGAAAGAATTACGGAAAGCACTTAATCTTTGCATCATCGATGCAATACGCCATGAAAATGTCGTATGAAGGATGTAGTAGGTCTCCACCGGGGGCTTACAATGATCGTCATGTATAGTCGTGTATTATGTGGCCGTATATGCTGGTGTAAAGACGCCAGTAAGTGGATTGCTAGGCTTGAGGAGAGATGAAGGACGTGGCAAGCTGCGATAAGCCCGGGGTAGGCGCACGCGACCTTTGATCCCGGGATGTCCGAATGAGAATCTTGTTTTTAAACACTCCATTGCGTTGGCAGTGGAGATCGAACCGTCGGAATTGAAGCATCTTAGTACGACGAGGAAAAGAAATCAATTGAGATTTCCCAAGTAGTGGCGAACGAAACGGAAATAGCCCAAACTGAATCTGTTATGGTAACATAACAGAGATGTGGTGTTTTGGTTATGATATTACGATCCTAGAATACAGCTGAAGTGTTCTGGAACGTACCGGCGAAGTGGGTGATACCCCCGTAAGCGAAGTAGTATAGGATCTTATCATAACCCGAGTAATTGTCCTTGGCAGTGGGCAATGAATATAGGTGAAAGTAGTATCTTAGGCTAAATATTTCTCAAGACCGATAGTGTACTAGTACCGTGAGGGAAAGCTGAAAAGCACCCCGGAAGGGGGCTGAAAAGTGCATGAAACTTACTGGTTACAGACGTGCATGGCATGGAAGATGATTTTTCCATACTGGAGGTTCTAGCAATAGAGCTAAAGGTTTGGAGGTCAAGTCATCAGTGTCATGCGTTCCGTCTCGAAACACGGGCCAGGGAGCTTATTGTCATGGCAAGTCTAAACCAATAAAGGTGAAGACGAAGGGAAACCGAGTTCTCGCAACATTGTGAGGAGAAGCGTGTGAAAGTGCGTTGAGTCATGGCGGTAAGGCTAGAAGCCAGTCGATCTATTCCTGAACAAGCTGAAGGCGGGCGAAAGCCCGTTGGAGGGCTGTAGCAGTTCTGACGTGCAAATCGTTTGTGTGATTTGGGAATAGGGGACAAGAACCAATCTAGACTGGCGATCGCTAGTTCCAACCGAAGCGTCTCGCAGGGCGTCCTCTGTGGAGATAGCATTTCCTGTAGAGCACTGATCTTTTGGTATGGGGGAGAAATCCCTCGCCATCATTTCAAACTCCAAATGGATATGCATCGTAGAAGCAGGGAGACGGGTTCGTGTGACGTAAGGTTCACGACCGAGAGGGGTTTAACCCAGACTGAAGTTAAGGTCCCCAAATTTTTGCTAAGTGTCAAGCTAAAGGGCGTGTTCGCGCCAAGACAGCAGGGAGGTAAGCTCAGAAGCAGCTATCCTTTAAAAAGTGTGTAAC
>CACIXQ010000003.1 GCA_902590655.1 uncultured marine group I thaumarchaeote | reverse complement strand
TTGAGCTTAAAGTTTTCTTAGGAAGTTTTAACTCGTTAAGAACTTCGATTCCATTTGTAGCAATGTCAACAATTCCGTCATAAACAGAATCATATTTTGAAAGGATTTTGTCTTCTAGCTTTTCAATATCAGTTTTAGATAATTTTGATTTTTCTTGTATATTTTTCATAATGCCTTTTCCTTTTTCGAATCGTTTTACATCAAGTAGTTTCTTTTTCTGTTGATCCCTTGAAACCTGCTTAAGTGATAGATCAATCTCTTCTCTGCCTTCCCTAATCTTCTTAACAAGCAGAACTTTTTTTTCTCCCTCCTTTACAAATTTGTTAATATTACGTAC
The DNA here is from genome assembly GCA_902590655.1 of uncultured marine group I thaumarchaeote. GTDB lineage: Archaea > Thermoproteota > Nitrososphaeria > Nitrososphaerales > Nitrosopumilaceae > Nitrosopelagicus. Next base: position 58,558 of record CACIXQ010000003.1, on the reverse strand, counting down.
CCATCCATGCGCTATTTCTGAAGCATGTAAAAATCCCTGAATATTGTTATACTCATCTAGAGTAGCATAAGCACCATGGTCACCTATCTTGGTGATAGTAGCAACCACAATTTCTCCTACCTCCGGTAATTCATGAACTTCAGTTGTCATTCGTTGTATTTTTTTAACTAGGTAATTTATTGTTGCTGTCTAGAAATCTATCCCTTTCTTTGCTTTTATGCCAGATTTGAATGGATGCTTGATTTCCTTCATTTCAGTCACAAGATCTGCTAGCTCTATGACTTTCTCTTCTGCATGATTGCCTGTCAAAACAAGATCAAGCTCAGGCGGCTTTGATTTTATGAGATCTATCACATCATCCAAATTGAGTAATTTCAGTTGTAGTGCATAGTTGATCTCGTCCAGTATAACAACATCAAATTTACCGGACATGATCTTTTCTTTACTGATATCCAGTGTGTCATTTGCTGCTTTTACATGATCTTCGCGTGGGCTTTTGTCATCTAAAATACCTACAAATCCCTTACCAGCAGTAATCATCTCAAACTCGGGAGCTAGTCTTTTTGCAGAATCTAGCTCACCGTAATGCCAAGAGCCTTTTACAAACTGAATCATGCAAACCTTGTGGTTGTATCCTACCGCCCTTAGTACAAGTCCAAGTGCAGCAGAGGTTTTTCCTTTTCCTCCACCCGTATATACTATAACAAGCCCCTTTTCACTCACACATACTTTGAATTTTCTCTAAACTAAAAAGATTGATAGTAGATGAAATTCCTAGACAAAGAATTGAGAGTTCCAAGATTAGTAGTTGCTGGAGCAACCAGTGGAGTTGGCAAGACATCGATCACGTCTGCGATTATCCATGGGATCAAGAAACAGGGATATAGCGTACAACCATTCAAAGTTGGTCCTGATTATATTGATCCCAGTTATCTTTCTGCGATATCAGGTAAGGACACAAAAAATTTGGATGTATGGTTAATGGGAGAAAGTGAGCTTGTACATAGTTTTGTAAAAAATTCCACGTCTGATATTTCTGTAATTGAGGGTGTGATGGGTTATTATGATGGATTTGGAGGAAAGACAAATTATGCCAGCACACATCATGTTGCATCACTCCTAAAATCTCCCACCATTTTAATTTTAGATGCAAGTAAGGCGGCACGTTCCATCGCTGCAACTGCACTAGGATTTACAAAGTTTCATCGTAATTCTAGGATTGTTGGTATAATCTTGAATAAGATTGGTAGTAAGAAACATGAAAACATGTGCAAGCAAGCACTTGCAAACCTGAAGGTTCCAATACTAGGCTCCATATTAAAAAATTCTGAGAGTTTGGATTCACGACATCTCGGACTTATTCCCGTAAAGGAACAAAGATCACTACAAAATAAAATTAGGAAAATTTCACGTGAGATTTCTGATAGTCTTGACATCGATAAAATAATTCAGATTTGTAAAAATGTGCCGGAACTTCCAACGGTTCGGTCAAAAAAACTCAAAAAACCTACTGCGACGGTAGCGGTTGCACTTGATAGTTCATTTAATTTCTATTATCACGACAATCTTGAGGCGTTACGTAGAGAAGGAGCAAGATTGAAATTTTTCAGTCCGGTAGCGGATAAAAAAATTCCAAGATGTGATTTAATCTACATTGGTGGAGGATTTCCAGAAGTTCTAGGGCAATCGCTTGAACGTAACAGGATAATGAGGAATTTGATAAAAAAGTATGCTGAGGAGGGCATGCCAATCTATGCAGAATGTGGTGGCCTTATGTATCTCACAAAATCGATCGATTTTGGTAACAAGAAATACAAGATGGTTGGTTTGTTTGACGCGGAAACTCAGATGACCAAGAAAATGACATTAAACTATACAGAAGGAAGAATAACATCAAATTGCCTTATTTCTACTCCTAGAAAATTTCGTGCGCATGAGTTTCACTATTCGAAGATTCGAAATCTTCCAAGAGATGCAAAACTTGTCTATGAATTGAAGATTGGTGAGGGAATATCTGGTAGAAGAGATGCTCTTTTTGAATATAACACACTTGCATCATATTGTCATCTCTATTTTGATAGTGCAAAATATGCTACGAAACTTGTTAGTAGCAGAATCTAGATTGGCTTCAGCTTCGCTGAATTTTTTAGTAAATAAAAACCTGAAGCAGTCATAGCAATTCCAACAATTGTCCAAACTATATCAACTTCAATTCCATTAATTCCATACATGTAATTGAATGGTATTGCTACAATAATTCCAATAATTATAATACAAATGGATGCAATTTTTTTTCCAACCATCCTCTAATTTTCCCTTAACAGTTTGAATAATGCATTAATTGTTGATGCAGCGCAAGAACTTCCACCCTTCCTACCAATATTAGTGATAAATGGAACGGTAGTAGTTTGCAACTTGTCCTTAGATTCTACTGATGCAATGAAGCCCACAGGGATTCCAATAATTAGTGCAGGCTTTGTAATACCTTCCTCAACCATCTTTATGACCTCATACAGAGCAGTTGGGGCACTACCTATAGCCACAATTCCTCCATTCATTTGAGAGGCAACAATACGCATAGATGCTTCGGCCCTGGTCTTACCTTCTTTCTTGGCGGTTTCAATCACATCTGGATTAGAAATGTTACAAATCACTTCATTTCCAAAATCTTTTGTGTTCTGTTTGTTGAGAAATCCAACAAGACCATTAACATCACAAATTATACTACATCCGTTCTTTAGCGCCGACATTCCACTAGAAATTGCATCCTTATGAAAAACAATCTTGTTTTTACCAGCAAAGTCAAAGTCAGCAGTTGCATGTATCATACGTCTTACTATGGGCCATTCTAGCTCATTATACGAATGAGGACCCACTTCATTATCAATTACTTGCATACTTTCATCCTCAATATTCTGCCCTTTCCTAGTTTGCATCTTCTACCTCCCTTGCCCGCTCTAAAATCAAATCTATCATTTTTTCATCAGCTCCAAGATGTTTAGTAATGCAAACCTTATTCAAGTTTGATTTTTCTAGTGCTGGTTTCAGATCATTATTGATATCAGTCTTCACGTGGGCTCCCTCGTGGAGAAAATAGAAAACTATGACTAAAACCTCAGGTTTGTTTTTCTGGCAACTTTGTATTCCCTGTTCAATATTTGGCTCCTCAATTTCCAAAAAACATCTATCGACATTTCTGTATGAATTTTTTAAATTATCAACAATGTAATCTATTGAAATTTTTGCGTTTGGATCCTTACTTCCATGTCCAATTATAAGCACATCAACGCTGTCCTTTGATAACAAAACTTGATTTTCCTTTAGGGCAGAATCAATCCTATTGTTTACTAAATCAACCAAAGTTTTATGCATGGTCATAGGTTTTGATACTACAAATTTGATCTTTGTATCTTTTTGATATTTCATTGCATCTGCCACAGCAATTTTCACTTTTTTTCCAGGATAAAGAAAATATGGAACAATTGTCATCTCATCAACATTTTTTTTAAGACACTTGTCCATTCCATCCTCAATAAATGGTGGGACAACTTCTAGGAAACAAAATTCTGAAAAATCATAATTTCCTTTCTCTTTTACTTTTTCACAAATAATCTCTAATTCTTCTCCGGCTTCTCTTTCTCTACTTCCCCTATCTATGAGTAACAAACCACGTTTCATTCTTGAATCCTCGCTATAGCTATTGTCAAGTCTGGTGGGAACTTTTGCTTTTCAACAATTAAACTACCACCTGACGATTTTATTGCAGCAGCTTCAGATACACTAGCTGTTCCTTCGTATCCTTCAACCATTTTGGATGGATTAGGTGTTTTGATAGGCGCAAGATCATCTCTATCATAAAGCTCCAATGGAACATTCATTTGTTTTGTAAAATCATGCAGGCCTGCAGCATCCTCTCTTTTCTTGGTAGATGCTAGCCTAACTATGGATTTTTTACTTAGATTGAATTTTTTCAAAGACGCATCTAATCCTTCCATTATCTTCTCTTTTGTAGTGTTCCAGTGCAAACCGATTCCTACAACTAGGCTAGGAGGCCTGTAAACAACTGCATTTTCTAATATATCATTGTCATCAATATGCTCATCCGAGATAATCAAGTAACCTTTTGATTTTGATTTTTTCAATTCATCAAGAGTTGAGTATGATGAAACATTTTCTGGTAAGTTTTGTTTCCACCAATTCCGTGCACCACAGGTTTGATATACAGCTATTTTTTCTTTGTTCACCATAAATGCACTAATTCTAGTCACGTTAGAATCATCATCAATCTTCCATCCAAAATCTTTTCCAACAAGGTCTACTGCAATTGTTTTGTTTACATCCGCAGCAGTTGTTATTACAGGAGTTGCACCAAGCTTTTTTGCAATATCATTTGTTAGCTCATTCGCTCCACCTAAATGTCCAGAAAGTGTACTGATGACAAACTGAGACTGGTCATCAATTACAATAACAGCAGGATCCGTTTTCTTATCTTTCAAATGCGGTGAGATTAATCTTACAACAGCACCTAAAGAGAACAAGCAAACTAGCGCATCATTTGATTTGAATAATTCTGCAATTTTTTCCGTTGTGCTATTAGTATACCAGTTAATCTCATCGTCATCATCAGAGAATTTATCTGGAGCAAATATTTCCCAGGAAGAGAATTTCTCCTTCAGGTCTTTTGCGATCTTTATGCCGTTTTTAGTAATAGCTAGTATTCCTATTCTTTCCATGTGTTGCTTGTATTCTAGTTTAATAAAATCCCTTACTGTTTGGGATAGCGTGCTAATACACTTCCATCAAAATTAAACAGAATAATTTCGATAGGGATCTTATTTTCTGAGTGACTAGTCATTTGTTTATGTACTTCTGAACAAATCAGATCAAAAAAGCCATCAGTATTATTTTCAAGAATAATCTCTTGAACATTTCTTGCTGTATTTGCATTTTTTATTTTCTCGATAATATCTTTATCAGCATTACATTGTTTTGCTAATTCCGAGAGAAAGTTCATGTCAACTTTTGAGCCTTTTACATGTGTCTGCTTTACACCAGTTGCCATTTTGGCAAATTTTCCAATAAATCCACACACATGAGCTTTACTCATTCCTTTTTTTGCACATTGTGAAATTGTATATCCAGAAAAATCTCCGAACTGTACAAATGAATGATCAGGAAGATCAAAAATCTTTCTTGCAAAATCTTCACTCCTTCCACCAGTTGTCAAGGCAACTGTACTGTCTCCCATTGAAAGCACGACATCAAGTTGCTGTCTAATAGCAGCTGCAAATGATGCAGTTGAGTAAGGTATTACAATACCACTTGTTCCCAAAATCGATATTCCACCAACAATTCCAATTCGTGGGTTGTCAGTCTTTGGTCCAAGCTCCTTACCCTTGGGGACTGATATCACTACTCTAACTCCGTTCTTTTCTAAAACTTCCTTACCAACTTCAGTTAAATTTTCTATGATCATTTTTCGTGGAGTTGGATTAATTGCGGCTTGACCAATATCTAATCCTATTCCAGGTTTTGTTACCCTGCCCACCCCATCACCACCATCTATCTCAATAGAATTTATTTTTGGTGTGAGCTCCAAGTCTACGATGATCTCTGCACCATGTGTTACATCAGGATCGTCACCACCATCTTTAATTACTGAGCAACGTGCATTATTTTTTTCAAATTTACAACTATCGATATTAATTTTGATTTTAGATTTTTTGGGAAGCAAAACATCAACTGTTTCAATTTTTTTTTGATTTATAATTGATAAAATACAAGCTATTGAGGCAGCTGTAGCACTTGTACCAGTTGTAAATCCAGTACGATTCTTACCCTCCGGTTTTTCTGCCTGCTCCATAATGAATAATCGATGATATCCTTAAAATCAATTGTTGTATGATTTTTTCCATGCCAAATACATCCACAGGAATAGTTGTTGCTGGTGCTAATGGTTTCGTAGGACAAAATCTAAGAAATTTTCTTTATGAAAATAAGCTCAATGTTTTAGCAATTTCTAGAAAAAATTTTCAGAATTATTCATCTGAGATCAAAATAATATCAACAAATATCTCAGATCCGAAGCTTCAAACCAAACTCAAAAACTATGATGCTTTGATTAATTTAATTGGAATAGGGAGACAAACTCCAAAATCTACATTCGAAGAGATCAATCTGAATCTAACAAAAGACGTAATTAAAACATGCAAAAACGCTGGAATAAAAAAAATTATCTTTATCAGTGGTCTTGGTGTCTCCAAAAGTAATACATCAGATTATTTTGCTTCAAAATACAAAGCTGAACAAGAAATAATCAATTCTGGATTAGATTATACAATATTTCGTGCTTCTTATATTATAGGGAAAACGGATCATTTAACCAAGACTCTTTCTAAGCAAATGAAAAGTGGAGTTATAGTTATTCCAGGTTCTGGTGAGTATAGATTGCAGCCAATATTTGTGGAGGATGTCGCAAAAATCATTCTAGAGGCAGTTCTTGAAAAAAAATTTTCTAAGAAGATTATAGATCTAGTAGGACCTCAAAAGATTAGTTTTGAAGATTTTGTGAAACTTTTTGCTGGAAATACAGGAATAAAATTTGAAAAAATTAGTATAGAAGATGCATATGATGAAGCAAAACGTAATGCAAAAGCTGTTTATGGTTTAGAATCATTAAACATTCTAGTTGGAGATTATACAAGTGATGGAAAACAATTACAAAATCTATCTAATGTTAAACTAAAAACTATTCAAGAATTTTTACAGACCAGCAGCCTTTCTTAGATCTTCGGCCTTGTCGGTCTTTTCCCAGGTAAATTCTGATTCGTTTCTGCCAAAATGACCATAACCAGCAGTCTTTTTGTAAATTGGTCTTTTTAGATCCAAATGAGAAACTATTGCAGCAGGTTTCATGTCAAAGTGTGCATTTAGAATTTTCTCAATCTGTTCTTCAGATATTTTGTTTGTTTCAAATGTGTTAACCATTATAGATAATGGTTGACAGACTCCTATGGCATAAGCAATCTGTACTTCACATCTATCTGCAAGACCAGCAGCCACAAGATTTTTTGCAACATATCTGCACATGTAACAAGCAGATCTATCCACCTTTGATGGATCCTTTCCCGAAAATGCTCCACCACCGTGTCTTCCCATTCCACCATACGAATCAACAATAATTTTTCTACCAGTAAGTCCAGCATCGCCATGAGGTCCTCCAATCTCAAATTTTCCGGTTGGATTTACATGAATCACAATGTCATCATGCCACCAATTTCCACAAACGGGCTTTACCACTTTATCAATAATCTGCTTTCTAATCTCCTCATTCGATATCTCAGGATCATGTTGAGTTGAAATTACAATCGTTTCAACTCTTTCTGGTTTGTCATCTACATATGCAACAGAAACTTGAGACTTACCATCTGGTCTTACCCATGACAATTCTTTTGATTTTCTAACATCAGCGAGTTTTTTTGTAAGTTTGTGAGCCAGTGATATTGGCAATGGCATAAGCTCATCAGTTTCATTTGTTGCATAACCAAACATTAATCCCTGGTCGCCTGCTCCTTGCTCCTTTTGTGTTTCTGATACTGTTACTCCTTGTGAAATATTTGGGCTCTGTGGATCTATCTTTACAACAACTTTACAAGTTCTCGCATCAAATTTCAATGCATCATCATCATAACCAATTTCCGCAATAGTATCCCTCACTACTTTTTCAATGTCAAATTTTCCCTTTGAGGTAACTTCACCAGCAACTGTAACAAAGTCTGTAGTTACTAACGTCTCAACGGCTACTCTCGAATCTGGATCCTGTCTAAGAAATTCATCTAATATTGCATCAGAAATATGATCACAGACTTTATCTGGATGTCCTTCAGTTACTGACTCTGATGTGAAAGTATACGTTTTAGACATTGGTGATACAATCTAAAGCTCGTTTTCTAATTTGATAAAAAGTACATTATTTCCTCGTAGAATTACTCGTCCAAATTTTTCTACGGTTTTACCATTATTTAGCTCTTCAGCATCAGTCATAATCAAATTCATGTAAGAATCAACATTATCGATCTTCCCTCTATATTCAACATCATTTTTCAGTCTTACAGTCACAGATTTTTTTGTATTTTTTTGTAATGTAGTTAGGGGTCTTTTTGATGTTGTTTGTGACATAATATTCTCTTGTGTTGCCTCTTTGACAACAAAATAAAAGCCTTGCCTATTTGAATGATAAGGAAAATTTCATTAGTTTTCCATACAAACACTAAATGCATGATTAAAACTGGATTAAAAGAACTAGATCAATTCCTTGGTGGTGGAATTAAGGGGGGATTAATTACTAGTATTTCTGGACAAAGTGCTACTGGAAAAACACAATTAGCATTTCAAATATGCCTTAATGCTTTGGATGGTGGGAAGGAGATCCTTTTTCATGACACAACTGGAGAATTTAGACCTGAAAGACTAGTTGAAATGATGGAATATCAGAAAATTAATCCATCCCTACTTGACAGAATTAAAATAAATCGAGTTACTAATACTGTAGAACAACTACAATCATTGACAAAAACAACATTTGAAAATTATTCTTTACTAATCATAGACAGTGTAACAGATCTTTTCTCATTTGAATATTCAAAAAAAGAACAATCTTTTGAAAAAAATATCTCTTTTATGAAATATATGCATACCTTATCAATAATTGCCATTGAAATGAAAATTCCTATAATCATAACTAATACTGTTCGAAGTATTAACAAACATGAAAAGGAAAACTTGGAGGAATCAATCAGTATGTACATACATAATAAGATAAGACTTTCAAAAAATGGTAATGGGTATTCATGTCAAGCTAGATCTCCTTTTGATAACAAAAAATTTCAATATACTATAATGCCAAAAGGCCTAACTGATCAATCTTAATCTATTTAATACACTAAGGACGTGTATACACAATGGCAGGACTTTCTGAATATATTCCTATTATTGCAATTATTTTGTTTGCTGCAGGAATTGTAGGTGCGATAGTTTATGAGCGAGTTAGAACAAAAAATATTGAAGAGTCAGCATCCTGAAGCTTTTCTAGAAGAAAAATTTCATTCATTAGGATTTGAACAACTAACTGATATTCAAAAAAGAGCTGCACCGATAATTTATCAAAAAATTGATTCATTGATCATAGCTCCAACCGGTTCAGGTAAAACAGAATGCTCAGTAATTCCTACTTTTTCGCAGATAAAAGAAACAAAAAAGCAGGGAAAAATCAAAGCACTTTACATTACGCCATTAAGAGCACTTAACCGAGATGTTTTTCGAAGAATAATCAAATATGCTGAATTGGATGATCTAACAATTCAAGTTAGACATGGCGATACACCACAATCAGTTAGAAAAAAAATCTCAGAGTCGCCACCAGATGTACTAATTACAACGCCAGAAACACTAGTTATTCTTCTCACTCAACAGAAAATGTTATCTGCGCTTTCTGAACTAGAACGTGTTATAATTGATGAAGTACATGAGCTTCTTTCTAGTGAACGTGGATCACAGTTATCCATAAGTCTAGAAAGACTACAACTTAATTCAAACCAGAAAATTATACGGACTGGACTGTCAGCTACGGTTGGAAATGTTGATGATGCTGCACACTTTCTTGTTGGAACAGAGAAACCATGTAAGATAATTCAAGATAAAACAATGAGGAAATATGATGTTGAAGTAAAATTTGTTAAAGGTTCAATTTCTGAGGTAGCTGATTCAATTATTCAATATGTTGAAAAATTAGAAATAAATTCTCCAGTTCTTTTGTTCACTAATACTAGGGGTGAATCTGAATTTTTAGCCTCAATTTTAAAAGAAAAAACTGTGATGAATGTAGAGCTGCATCATGGTTCACTGTCAAAGCAAGTTAGAGAGGAAACAGAGAGCATACTTCGTAGCGGGGCAAGTGGTATAGTTGTATGTACATCATCTCTTGAATTAGGATTAGACATTGGTTCAGTGGAACTTGTAATTCATTATGGCTCACCACGCCAAGTATCAAAATTAATGCAACGTATAGGCAGAAGTAAGCACTTTCGTAATTCTTCAGCAAGGGGTCTAATTATCACAAACAGTGCTGATGATGAATTTGAAACCAAGGCAATTCTTGATAGAATAAAAAATAGTTCTATTGAAGAACAAAAAATTCATGATGATTCGCTTGATGTTTTAGCCCACCACCTAGTAGGTCTGTCACTCCAGATGGGTGAATTATCTATTGATTTTGCTTATAAAATAACCAAACAAGCCTATCCATTTAGAAATTTAACATTAGATGAGTTTTGTAATGTTTTAGAGATCTTGGACAGCATCTACATTCTATCCTTTGACAAGAAAAAAATGAAATTCTGGAAAACACGAAAGGCATTCAGATATTATTTTGAAAATCTATCAACAATTCCAGATATTTTAAAATTCAAAGTATTTGATTCAGTAGGAAAAAAGATCATAGGATCCTTAGATCAAAGGTTTGTTGGCGATCATGGTGAAGCAGGGAATATCTTTGTTCTACGTGGAATGCAATGGAGGATACTGAATGTTGATGAAAAGGATTTACAAGTAAACGTTGAACCAATTCGAGGTGAACGAAGGAATGTTCCTTATTGGGAAGGAGAAAACATTCCGGTAGATTACAATACAGCGCAAAAAGTTGGGTTATTCAGGAATAAAGTAAAACGTGGCTCATTATCAATGCTTAACAAAATAATCCCAGAACTAGATTTTAGCGTTATACCAGATGAGAAAACTATTGTAATTGAATCCGTAAGAACAGATCGCAATGTTGTCATTCATGCATGTTTTGGTACAAAAATCAATTCAACCCTCGCAACCATACTTTCCTCACTACTAGAATCTATTCTTGGGCAAGTTGTTCAATCAAGATCAGACGCATACAGAATTGTTTTGGAATCAAACGCAAGAATTAACCAACAGATGATTGTCGATGCTTTAATTGAGAAATTTGATCTTCGTGATATTGTAACCGCATCATTGATTGGAACACACAACGTTAATTGGAGAACATGGTGTGTTGCAAAAAAATTTGGGATGGTAGGCCGTGGAGCCATTTATGATAGAAAATCAGGTCGTTTTCTTTACGAACGATATCAAAATACGCCTGTTGTTATGGAATCATTAAGAGAGCTATTCCATGATAAGTTTGATCTACAATCAACTGAAATCATTTTAAATAAAATTAGAAATAAGGAAATTCAGATTGAGTGGGTTAATGTCGACAAGTTTTCCAAATTAGCTGAACCACTATTAGATCACACTACAAAATATTATTCATCCCCAGCAAGTGTTGATAAGGCAATTCTTGATTTGGTAAAAAAGCGATTATTCAAAGCCAAACATCGTCTAATCTGTGCTCGCTGTGGAAAATGGCAGTTAGCTGTAATTACGGAAGATGTAAAGAATCACCTTAGTTGTAAATATTGTAAAAGTAGACAAATTACAGCCACATTTTATTCAGATCATGATTTAGTCAAGATCATTCAGAAAAAACATAATGGGAAAAAACTTTCAACCGAAGAAAATCAAAAATTTAAACGTGCTTGGAAAGTAGCTTCGTTGATTGAAACTTTTGGTAAAAATGCTATAATTGTTTTATCAGGTTATGGTGTTGGTGCTGATACTGGTGCAAGAATTTTAAGAAATATGACTGATCAGGAGCTAATGTATAAACAAATTTACGAAGCTGAAAGACAGTATGTAATGACAAGAGGTTTTTGGGATTAGTAATTCTTTTTTACAATAGTTGAAAACGGTGTCAAAAACAATTCTGTTCTACCTTCAAGACCAGCTTTTGCGTTAACAGCAGTAACAGAAATTATCTCCCCACTAGAAAGTCCATCTAGTAGGATTGCTTGGTTTCTCCACCCTTTAATCCAAATTTGACCGCTATCATCTTCAACAAACATTTCTGATAACAGGATCGTTTCGCCAGTTTTTGTTTGAATTTCGCGCTTTTCTGGTTCTTTCAAAATAATAGCTTCTACACAATAATTATTTTCCAATTCAATCTCAGAAATTTTTGTTCTCAGGCTAGATAATTCTGGTATATTTTGATCATCATCAATTTTTCTTACAAATGAATCATGATTTAGTGTTACAGCATTACCAAAAACTTGTGAGGGCATGCATTCTATAACATCTTCCACATTAATAGAATCCAGCATATTTGAGAAGTCTGATAAGTACATCATGTTTTTCTTATTGTCTATACCAATTGCAGAAGTTTTGTCTCCATCATTTCTTTTGATTGATGCAATGCGTACAATAATAGGCTCTGACTCTTTTCCTCCCTCAATTTCAACTAATGTTGCCTCATTTCCATGGATTTCGAGACCTTGATTTCCTATCTTTGTTCTAACACCTAACAACCTAACTTTTGCATTCTGGGAAATAACTTTAGGTAAAAACGATTCATCTTTTCCCCATATGACAACTCCTTTGGTGGAACCCTCTTTCCCTTTCAATCTCATTCTAAGTCCTTTTCCTGGTTCTCCACGCCTATTAGTGAATTGTAGTGTAGTGATATTACCATCTATTTTACCAGAGACAACTATATTGTTTTGATTTTCTTTAACTTCACTAACATCAATCGTTAGTTCATCAACTGCCCGAATTTTACTCTCTTTATTGGTTGATTCGATGTTAGATCCTGAACCAACATTTAGTGTTGGGCTACCATTAAGATCTGCTTTAACATAAGCCTTGATTATTTTTATCAGATCACCTGGCTTAAGATCTTCAATTCCTGGTAGGTTAGCTTTTTCATCCCAAAGCTTAACGCTCACAGTAGAATCATTATCATACACAGTCATAGTTCTAAGTAGAAAGGGTGAACCATCTTTTCTAGAAAATTGCTTTGTTGGTGAAATATTTAGAACTCTACTTTCTATTGATACGTCCTTAGCACCTACGTAAATGTCCTTTAATCCAATTTCAGTTTTCAAATTTTGTTTTAATGATATTCCTAAATCTCCCGCAATAAGAAAAAGAGCACCCTCGTCTGTTAAATATCCTGGACCTATCTTTTCCATTTTTTGTTTAATTTTATCATCGATATCTTGTTTGGTTAATTCAGGTTTTTGTTCTTGGATCTTTTCTAACAGTTCTTCAAACTCTGACAAGTTGCTCCCTTTAATTTTCCACTTTTCATCTCTTATTAACATTTAAGGAGTCTAGAATTTCAAGAAATATGAAATCTGTTTTTGCCAGATCGCTTTTCAAATCATATGATGGAATAAACGCAGTAGACGGTATAGATCTTGATGTAGATGAGGGACAAATTTTTGGTTTTCTAGGACCTAATGGAGCAGGAAAGTCAACTGTGATTAAACTGTTAACTACATTAATCCAGCCAACTAGTGGAAAAATTTCAGTTCTAGAAATTGACGCTGCAAAGGAACCATTGAGTATAAGGAAAAAAATTGGTGTAGTTTTACAACAACCAAGTTATGAACCGACACTAACAGTAGAAAAATCACTTGAGAAATATGGAATGATGTGGAATATTGAAAAGAAAACTAGAATGAATAGAATGGAAGAACTTCTTTCTGCTTTCAATCTAGTTGATATTAGAAAGAAAAGAAATGAAGATCTTTCCATTGGTCAAAGAAGACGAGTGCAAGTTGCACGTGAATTTATGCATGATATGGATCTTTTATTCTTAGATGAACCGACAGTTGGATTAGATCCAACTGCAAGACGACAGTTATTAGATTTTTTAAAAAATAAAGTAAAGGAAAAAAATTTAACGATATTTTATACGACACATGTGCTTACTGAGGCAGAATATTTTTGTGATAATATTGCAATTATTAACAAGGGCAAAATAATCACTGTCGATTCACCAAATGGATTAAAAAAAAGATTTGGTCATGAAAAAACAATCGAAATTCATGTTTCCTCTAATACTAGCACATTAGAAAGTATTTTAGAAAATATTAAAGATTGTAAAATTGAATTTAACTCTGGTGCAACAATTACAATACGTTCCACTGATTCTGAATTTGTTTTAATGAATGTTCTAAAAATTTTAAATCAAAATAATATAGTAATAGATGATTTATCTGCAATGCCAACAAACCTAGAAGACATATTTCTGAAAGTTGTGAGTGATTCTAATGCATCCAATAATTAGATTAGTTAATAGAAATATTACCATCTCGGTAAATCCAGGTTTTTTAATCTGGCAGGTAATTTTTCCTTTGATTTGGATTTTTGTAGCTGGTTTTGCATACACTGCATTAATTGATAACGTGTCTTTTGGAACTAAGAATCTAACCTATCCGGCATTCCTAGCTTCTGGCATGATTGGTTTCAATATTATGAACAGTACTCTGATTTCTGGAATTATAATTTGGAATGATAGACGACATGGAATGTTTGAACAGATAATGTCAGGTCCATTCACACGATCAAATTATATTCTTAGTAACATCGTAACTATTGCAATAGTTGGTTTAGTTAGCGCAATATTAATTGCAGCAGTTGGCTATCCAGTATTTTTCCAATCAGTAGAATTTAGTTTAGTTACAATTCCACTAATAGTTTTCAGTTCAATTGTTGGTGCAATATTATTTGGTTCTATCGCCTCAATTATTTCTGCAAGATTACGTTCAAGCGAGGGATTTAATGTAATAATTAACACAGTTTTTATTTTCTTTGCTTTTGTTAGTACTGCTTTTTATCCTGCTGCAGGTGCTCCACAACCGCTTGCAACCATATTTTATTTGAATCCATTAACATATCTTGTGGATATAATTCGAGCTGGGATTTTTGGTACTATTACAGAGTTTGTTATTTTAGAAATGGTAGTTTTGATAACATTGGCTTCTATTCTTTTTGTTATCGCAACAAAACTGCTGACTAAAATGGATTTTTAAAAAAATAGCCCGGCCCGGACTCGAACCGAGGTCAAAGGCTCCAAGGGCCCCTATGCTTGCCACTACACTACCGGGCTTCGTCATTTTTTTTCATTATCCCCTTATAACATTACTTCAAACAGATTTCATTGTTTTTACAAGTGTAAGATAAGGGTCTTCCATAGAATTCATCATTTTTTTAGAGCGTTTTTTTATACCTAAATTAGATGACCTAAGAATTTTTTCAATTGAATTTGCTATTTGCTTAGGGTTTGTTTTTCTTATTACCAATTTTTTCCTCACAAGGTAGGCTTCTATAATATTTGGAACTGCATTATATGAAATCGTTGGGATACCAAGTAGTGCAGATTCAGCAGTCATTGTTCCACCAGATCCAATGAAAACATCAGTATTTTCCAATAATTTTTTACTATCAACAACTTTGTTTAACACTCTAATTTTCTTACCAAAAACTTGTTCTAAGTGTTTAACTTGGGAAGAATATCTTCCCATTACAACTATTTCTTCATTAGAAAAATTTTTGAGTATTTCTTTGATAATAGGAATTGCGGGTCTTCTTTTTGTTGAATATGATGCATATTCCTCTTCAACTCTCACTAAAATTATTTTTCTTACATTTTTTTTGCTTCTGGTTTTATTATTTTTTGAAATCTTACGTTTCGCGATTATGGCGGCATCAATCGCCCTATAACTGACAATATCTTTGCTATCTATGCCAAATTTTGTGAATTCCTTTTTTGGAATAATCCATGGGATAAGCAGTTTTTGTACTAGTGGTACAACAAGCCGCATAACAGCTGTAGCATGTGGTGAATCAGAAAAACAGATGTGGGAGATACCCAATCCATAGGATACTCTTGCCGCTTCAGGGGAACAAAAGCTCACTGTTATATCTGGCGAAAATTGCTTTATCCTTAAAGATAGTGATTTTGACCTATGCAGACTAGCATTTAGTTTGTCGTGTCTTTTAGTTCCTCCATGTTTTCCTATTATTTTCAGCTTAAGACCTCGTATTTTTGCTAATTGTGTAACTTGCTGATAATCACGTGATGTACACAAGACAGTATGATTTTTTTTAATGCGTTTAATCATTGGTTCAAAAAAAAGAAGCTGTTTTGGAGTCAAAACATCAAACCAAACCTTCAAGAATTTGATTGAATTTCAAACTGCAATAAGTATTTCTTAGCCTAGATTCTAGTATGAATACAATATGAAAGAAAAAGTTGTATTTTTTGGGCTTAGTACGGAAGGATATCATCTTGCCAGCAAGATGGTCGTTAATGGAGCAGATGTAAAAATAATTGATGAATCAGCTCAGGGGGCAATTGTATTGAATTCTGAAATTGCACAAACCTATACAGATGTAATATCTCTTCGAGAAGATGAACCACTACTTTCTATGGAACCGGGTAATGTTGCAATATCCAAAGCTAAATACCTTTTCTTTACACCACGAATAAGAAAAACTGGTCAGGATTTAAAAACGGAAGTAAACTCGAAATTTAAAGACGCAGTAGCTGAATTGAATAAAGGTAGTTCCGTCATTAATTGCCTTCCAACAGGATTTGGTGGTAACAATGAAAACATTTCACTTTTAGAGCATGTTACTGGACTTAAAGCTGGAAAAGATAGTTCATATTTCTATTTTCCACTAAATGATCTGAATAAAACACCAGATGTAATAGGTGCCATAAAACAAGCTGAGGAAAAAAAGCTTTTATCACTTTTAAAAACTGATAAAAAAGAAAAAAAGTTTGTGGATATTTCTTCAGCAGAGAATTTACATGCAATAGATACAATTCAAAGATTTTCAAATCAATGTAGTATTATCGAAGTGTGTGGAAAATTTGTAAAAAATAATTCAAAACATACTACATCATTTAATGAATTCAAGGATCTATATCTTGACGATATGGTAAGTGGTTTTTATGATCTGCGCATGTTGGGTTCCTCATTTGAAAGTGCACAAACTTTGATGTATATTATTAATGGAAGTGTTCGAGGAATTCATGGTTATATCAAGAGACTAATTGATACTATTAGAATAACCCTGAAAAAAAATGACCTAAAAGCTAGTAAGACGAAAATTGTATTATCTTGGACATTAGACACAAACGAGATGCGAGGGGATAAGATTGAAATGCTAAATTCTATTTCATCTAAACTGCGTGATTATATTGGTGATGTAGAAACTTCATCTGGTTCCATAGATCTATTTCATCAGGATAAAGTGACAATCGTTGTAGCTTGTTCTAGCCATGACTATAAAGAGATAAAAGAAAATTCAAAAGATGATAACATTTTTGTAATTAAGGCAAACCCTTTGTGTGAAACCTAGTAATAACGATAAAATTATCTAAAAAATTAGAAGGCTAATGGCTGAAAACAAAAATAATGATAAAGGCTTTGAGCAAGAAGCTGACGAGAAGAAAGAAACTGAAGAACCAGTAGACTATAAACAAAAAATAGATGAATTAGATTCGCTTTTAGAAAAAGAGAGACAAAAATCTCTACGACTACTTGCAGATTATCAAAATCTTGAAAAACAGATCATTGATAGAATAAATTCACGTGGAGATAAGATAATTTTAGATTTCTTAACTGTGTATGAGGATTTCATTCGTACAAGGGATGTATATGAAAAGGAGGGAGGAAACGTAGACAATCTAAACGGTATCATAAAAAATATGGAATCCATCTTGGGAAATTATGATGTGAAACCAATAGAAACAGGAGGAAAAAAATTTGATCCTAAGCTACATGAAGTAGTGCAAGAGATTGAAGATAATGATCATGAGGAGGGAACAATTGTGAAAGAGATCGCAAAAGGATATATTATTCGTGGAGAGGTAATGAAATACTCGAAGGTATGTGTTTCAAAAAAAATAATTAAAGAATAGATGATAAAATATGGCAGAAAGAATAATTGGTATTGATCTTGGAACAAGTAACTCAGCTGCTGCAATTATACAGGGTGGTAAACCAACAATAATTCCTGCAGCTGAAGGTCAAACGGCACACGGTAAAGCATTTCCGTCAGTTGTTGCCTTTCCAAAGGATGGTAGTGCTATGCTTGTTGGTACACCAGCTGTAAACCAAGCTGTAACAAATCCAGAAAATACTATTAGCAAAGCGAAGAGAAAGATGGGAACAGATCATGTTTACAAAATTGAAGGTAAAGAATACAAGCCACAACAAATCTCTGCGTTTATTTTACAAAAAATCAAGAAAGATGCTGAAGCATTTACTGGAGATAAGATTAACAAAGCAGTAATTACAGTTCCTGCCTATTTTGATGATAATCAGAGACAAGCTACCAAAGATGCCGGAACCATAGCTGGTCTTGATGTAGTACGAATTATCAATGAACCAACAGCAGCTTCTCTTGCTTTTGGTCTTGACAAAGCAAAACAGGACATGAAAATATTGGTGTTTGACTTTGGTGGAGGTACATTAGATGTTACAATAATGGAAATGGGTGGTGGTGTCTTTGAAGTGATGAGTACTTCTGGTGATACTAAGTTGGGTGGAACAGATATGGATTTAGTAATAATGGATTATGTCAAGGAAGAATTCAGAAAGAAAGAGGGTATTGATCTTTCAAGCGACAAGAAAGCTATGGAAAGACTTAGAGAGGCCTGTGAAAAGGCAAAGATTGAACTTTCTGGCGTAATGGAAACTGACATAAACTTACCATATATTCATGAAAAAACTGCGCTTGAAGTTAAACTAACGAGAGCTAAGCTAGATAGTCTGGTGACACCATTAGTCGAAAGATGCAAGCCTTCAATTGATAAGTCACTTGAGGATGCAAAAATTTCTACTTCAGACATCACCAAAATTGTCCTTGTTGGTGGACCTACCAGAATGCCAATTGTGAAAAAATTTGTTGGGGATACGATTGGAAAAGATGCTGAATCTGGAGTTGATCCGATGGAGGCTGTAGCCTTTGGTGCTGCTGTTCAAGCTGGTATTATGGCAGGAGATGTTGAAAGTGATATTGTTTTACTAGATGTCACTCCCTTAACGTTAGGAATTGAAACCTTAGGTGGTGTACGTGAACCAATAATTGAGAGAAATACGACAATACCCACATCCAAGGATAAAACCTTCACGACAGCTGCTGATAATCAAACTGCAGTTACAATAAATGTGGTACAGGGAGAACGACCAATGGTTGCTGATAATGTTTCATTGGGAAGTTTCAATCTGACTGATATTCCTCCTGCTCCTAGAGGCGTTCCACAGGTTAATGTGAAATTTGACATTGATGCAAATGGTATCATAAATGTCACAGCTAAGGATCTTGGGACTGGAAAGGATGCTAAAATTACAATAGAATCTTCTACCAAACTCTCAGATGAAGAAGTAGAAAAATTGAAACAAGATGCCGAAAAGCATGCAGAAGAAGACAAGAAGAAAAAGGAATCTGTAGATATCAAAAATGAGGCAGAAAGTTTCATCTATACAACCGAAAAACTAGTCAACCAAGATCTTAAAGATAAGATATCACAGGAACAGGGAATTAAGATTACAGATGCGGTAAAGGAAGTAAAGGAAGTGCTAAGTCAGGATTCAGAGCAAATTAAGACAAAACTAGATGCATTGAAAGCTGTAGTTAATGAAATCACCACTGAATTATACAAGAATGCAACTCCACCACCAGGTGCAGAACAACAGCAAGATGGAGCCAAAGCTGAAGAAAAATCAGAGCCAGAACCGGAACCAGAATCTAAACCAGATGAAGAGCAATCTAAATAAAATTCAAAACTAAAATTATTTGATTACAGATGAGTGCAAAGCGTGATTATTATGAAGTCTTAGGCATTTCAAAGGATGCCCAAATAAATGAGATCAAATCTCAATACAGAAAACTAGCTTTAAAATTTCATCCGGATAGAAACAAATCATCTGAGGCAGCTGAACATTTCAAGGAGATTTCTGAAGCATATGCAGTTTTATCAGACACGAAAAAACGCCAACTCTACGATCAACATGGTCACGCTGGTGTGGATGGTCGATACAGTACTGAGGATATTTTCAGAGGAGCTGGTGCTAACTTTGATGACATCTTTAGCGATTTGTTTGGTGGTAGAGGTAGAAGAACAACAGGTGGTTTTGACTCCATTTTTGAAAATCTGTTTGGAGGAGGACAAGGATTTGGTGGTTTTGGAAGACAAAGAGGCTCTGACATGTTGTATGAAACCTCTGTTTCACTGGAAGATGTGCTGAATGGGAAGAAAATGGATCTTGATTTACAAAAAAATGTGGATTGTCCTGATTGTAATGGTTCTGGATGTTCTCCCGGAACATCTAAAATAAAATGTTCAGATTGTGATGGTCAAGGACAAGTTAGGGTAAGTCGTAATATGGGATTTTCTACCTTTGTAACTGTTCAGCCGTGTAGAAAATGTAGCGGACAAGGAATGATGATAGAAAGACCTTGCAAAAAATGTAAGCTAGGGAAAGTAAAAGGAACCAAACACATCTCATTCGAACTTCCTGCTGGCATAGATAATGGTGATTATGTGATATCTGGTGAGGGAGAATCAATACCTAGTGGTGCGAACGGTGATCTCATAATAAGAGTCGGTATTCAACCTCATCCTAAATTCAAACGTGATGGAAGAGATATTTTTTATGACGCACAAATTTCAATGACGGATGCAAGTTTAGGAAAAAAGTTTGAAGTTCCTACATTAGAGGGATTCAATAAAATTACTGTTGAACCTGGCAGCCAACCAAACTCAATAATCAAACTCAAGGGTAAAGGTTTGCCTGGACGTGGATTTAGAGGCAGGGGTGATCAATATGTTAGGTTAGTTGTTAACATTCCAAAAAAACTAAACAATCACCAAAAAGATTTGTTAAAGGAACTGGACGACTCGTTCGATTAATATCAATTATTCTAGGATTTTTTCTTGTGAATTTTTATGTGATGCCCACCACGAGTGTGAACAACATGAATCGTCTGAATTAGCTCCGCTACCATATCTGTTGAGTAGTATTTTGTATTATACCTAGCAAGCACCCTTTTGCAGTCATTGCAATATATCTCCCTGAATTCCATTAAATTGATATGAATACTCAGCTATTTTGCGTTTACTCACGAAAAAGAAACTTATTCTATGTTTTTTCTTTTCTTGTTGCGGGAGTCGCCCAGCCTGGCCAACGGCGTAAGGTTCAGATCCTTATCTCCTAGGAGTTCGTGGGTTCAAATCCCACTTCCCGCATTTTATAATTTTGAGATCTTTTTGCGTAGGAGATCATTAACTATTTTTCCTGATGCCTTACCTCTCACTTCTTTCATGGCAATTCCCATCAGTGTAGTTATCGCTTTATCTCCTAATTTCTTAACAAGTTCCATGTTACTTTGAATGACTACATCTAAAATTCCATTTAGCTCATCCTTATCCATACTTGAAACATCTGCACTTTGCATAGCCATTGAAACGCTTTCTGATTTTCCAGACATGATATTTTCGAAAATAATCTCCAATGATTCCTTAGGTATTTTATCAGAAGCTAACAGTTCAAACGCTTCTATGATGTGTTCTGGTTTCAATAATGTTACATCAAGCCCCTGTCTCTCCATGTTTGTTATGCTAGAACAGAGTATAGAGGCTACAAAGTTTGGCGAGTTTTTTTCATTTTGACAGATTTTTTCAAACAATCCCAGATATTCTGAGTCAAAAATCTGTTCAGATAGTTGAAGATTTAGATCATATTTTTGTTGAATTTCAGTGATTGATTCATCCCATGATTTTGGAATAGTGCCTTTTGCAAGTTTTATTTCTTCAGGCATTACACTAACAGATGGTATATCTGTCTCCGGATACATTCTTGATGCACCAGGACGTGGTCGAAGAAAAATAGTTTCACCTTCTTGTGTGGCAGCTCTAGTCTCAGCTGGGACTCCATCTGCTGCATCTTGAATTCTTTTTACTATAGAATTTACAGCATAATCCAACTTTGAATCTTCACCAGCAATAACCAAAAAACCATCCTCTTCTACTAATTCAAGATATTTTCTTACCTTATCAACATCTGAATTATTAATTCCATAATTAGGAAGCTCATCCGAATGGAAAACTCCTCCAATACCAAAAAATCTTACGAGCTGTCCAATTTCTTTTCCTAATCTAATTTCAGGATATGGTTCGAAACCAAACAGACCTGAAAAATTTTTTATTCGTATAGCCTTAATTTTTGCATTTAATTTCATTGCATTTTGAATTATTTTCGAGTCACAATCTTTGAAAATTTCAGTAACATCAATGATATCTTCTTTCGTGATTGTTATTGATAATTTTTTGAGTTTTTCTGCAATTAAAATCAGTCCGTGTTGTCTTTTAGATTCATAATTAATTATTTTTTCAAGTTGATCTAGCTGTTGTACACCCTTTACTTCTACAACTCCGCTGTTCATAACTGAAATATTTACATCTTGCCTGATGGTGCCAATTCCTCTTTTTACCATCCTTGTTGCCCTTAACAATCTTCCAAGTGTTAAAGCAATTTCCTTAACTTCAGATGGCTTGGTACTTACAGGTTCTAAGGCAATTTCAACTAATGGTACACCAAGACGATCTAAACTGTAGTTTGTTTCGTTTTGTTCATTACTGAGAAGTTTCGCTGCATCCTCCTCAAGACAAACGGCTTGCACTCCAATCTTTTTTTCACCTACCTTTAGATTTCCTCCTTGGGAAACAAGCATAGTTCTTTGAAAGCCAGAGGTGTTAGAGCCATCAATAACGGTCTTTCTCATCACGTGAATCTCACTGAAAATTTTTGATTCTAGCATGCTACTAATCAGTAACGAGATCTTCTTTGCATCGTGATCTAGATCATGAGGAGGTTCTTCGTCTTTTTCAACTAGGCAACTACTTTGAGAATTTGCATAGTAATTGATTTTCTTTGATTTTGTTTTTTCAAATAACGCTGCTGGATCCAATTTACCAAGCTCGCTTTTTGCCGTTCTTAGGCTTCTAGAGAATTTTTCAGTATATTCATCACTTTCTATCGGTCGGCATTTACAAAACAACTTTTTTTTAGTGTCAAGCTGTTGGTGAATCTCTAATCCAACCTTCAAACCAATTTTTTCAAAATCAATTTCAGACATAATTAAAACTCTGAAGCAATATTCTCCAGCATTAGTGACTTCATCTCATCTGTATTCTTTGAATTTCCTAAAGCCCACATGGCTTTTACCAGTGAAGTTTCTGGTGTCATATTCTCAAGTGGAGTGATTCCTAAATCTAACAAATCTCTGCCACTTTCATAGACTGTCATCCTAACTCTGCCGTCTATACACTGTGATGTCATTCCCAAAAATAGATCATTTTTCTTTGCATTTTTTATAACATCGTACATTGTACGTCCAACATGTCCTAATCCTGTTCCCTCAAAAATTATTGCCTTGCATCCTGTTTGTATCATATTTTCAATCAATTCTGGGTCATAACCGGGATGATATTTTACAAGAGATACTTTAGTGTCAATCTTCATTCTTGGGGTGTATTTTGAGTTTTTAAAAAAATCATCTTGCATATTTTTCTTAATTTTTTCTTCAGCAATTATGAATGCTGGATGACCACCCATAGTCTCAAATGCTCCACGCTTGCTTGTATGATTTTTTCTAACTCTGGTTCCGACATGACATGCAACTGTCTGATCATTATCATTATGGTGCATAACAAGAAAAATACCCTTTGTGTTAGATTCAACAAGGAATTTTGAAGCTGCAATCAGGTTTATCGCTGCGTCAGACGATGGTCTGTCAGATGATCTCTGTGATCCAACGAGTGCAACTGGAATAGGAAACCCAGCAAGTGCAAAAGACAAAAAAGAAGATGTATAATGCATGGTATCTGTTCCATGTGCAATTAGTATACCACTATAGTCAGAGTCTACAAGTGAATCAAGTTTTTCTGCAATTTTTGTCCAATGGTCTGGTTGTAAATTTTCTGAATATTCAGAGAACAAAACTTCTGCATCAATGTTAGCAATTTTTCCAAGCTCCGGAACAGCTTCGTTGATATCAGAAGCAGTAAGCGCGGGAGTAACAGCACCAGTTCTGTAGTCAACCTTACTTGCGATTGTTCCTCCCGTAGAAAGAAGTAAAATTTTTGGAAGTTCTGGATCCTCTTTTCTTTCTTCATTCTGTTCATGCTTTAGTTCAGAACTGGAAACAATCTCTATGTTTTGAATATCGTCAATGTTAATTCCTGCATTGTAACCACTTCCTAATTTTACTACTAGGTGCATATCATCACCAGACTCGTATCTGGGCATTAGAATTCCAGAGTATGTTAAATCAGCAGTAATCTTGATTGAATCGCCAACTTTGGCATTATTTTTTTTCAAACATTCAAGAGCTTTTCCAGAATATCCTTGGTCTTCTGACATTGTGATGGTTTAAGCAGTTATTTTATTAAAACTACCTGAAAGCAGAAAGTTCTACTTTCTGTCCAATCTTCAAGTCCTTTTGTTCCCTTACCTTCTTTACAGCGTCTTCGAAGTTCTTCATTGTAACCTTTGCACTCTCAGCTTCTTTTTCAACCTTAGAAATTTCTTTTTCCTCTTTGGCTTTGGCAACTTTTTCATCTTCTGCTGAAGCAACTCGTGCCTCTTTTTCCGATTTCGTGTTAGTCATATCCGCTTGTTTAGCTGGTATCTCCTTTGCATCTGCTGTTGTTGGCGTTTTTTTAGCAGGTTCACCCATGGCATATTTGTCAAGGTGTTCATGGATAACAAAAGATACAGCAGTATTTGCTATAGCTGCTACATCTGCGCCACTAAATCCTTCAGTTGCCTCTGCTAATTTAACAAAATTCACATAGTCTGGACTGTTAGGATCTTTTACGAATGGAATTTCTTCTGCATTAATCTCCAAAATTCTTTTTCTGGATTCTTTATCTGGCAATGGAATCTGGATAATTTTATCAAATCTTCCAGGTCTAAGTAAAGCTGGATCAATCATATCTGCTCTATTTGTAGCAGCTAATACTACTACACCGTGCATATCCTGCATACCATCTAACTCTGTTAATAGTTGACTAACAACTCTTTCAGTAACCTGTGTTTCTGCTCCTCCTCCTCTAATTGGTGCTATTGAATCAATTTCATCAAAGAATACTACACATGGTGATGATTGTCTAGCTCTTCTGAAAATTTCTCGAATACCTCTCTCTGATTCCCCTACCCACTTTGATAATAATTCAGGACCTCGTACAGAAACAAAGTTTGCTTCACTTTCGGTAGCAACTGCTTTAGCTAACAAAGTTTTTCCTGTACCACTTGCACCATGAAGTAAAATACCACGAGGCATTTTATGTCCTAATTTATCATACAATGTAGGGTATTTCATTGGCCATTCAACTGCTTCCTGAAGTTCCTGTTTGATATCATTTAGACCACCAACTTCGTCCCACTTTACATCTGGGTTTTCAATGAATACTTCTCTCATACCGGATGGTGTAACCTCTATCAAAGCTTTTTTGAAGTCTGCTCCGTTAACAATTAATTTGTCAAGTGTTTCAGGAGGAATTTTTTCATCGTCTAAGTTAATCTCTGGTAACAATCTACGTAAACACTTCATTGCTGCTTCTTTACACAAGTATTCCAAGTCAGCACCAACATATCCGTGGCTAACTGAAGATACTTGCTTTATGTCTACATCTTCGTGTAATGGCATGTTTCGTGTGTGAATGTTAAGAATATCAGATCTTCCTTTCTTATCAGGGACTTTAATCTCAATCTCTCTGTCAAATCTTCCAGGTCTTCTTAATGCTGGATCAATTGCATTTGGTCTGTTTGTTGCAGAAATTACAATTACTTTACCTCTAGCTTCCAATCCATCCATGAGTGAAAGCATCTGTGAAACGACCCTTCGTTCTACTTCACCCGTGACTTCTTCTCGTTTAGGTGCTATAGAATCAATCTCATCAACGAAAACAATTGATGGTGCCTTTTCTCTAGCCTCCTTGAATATCTCTCGTAATCTAGCTTCACTTTCACCGTAGAATTTACTCATGATTTCAGGACCAGAAATACTAATGAAATGCGCATTACTTTCATTTGCCACAGCTTTTGCTAACAAGGTCTTTCCTGTACCAGGTGGTCCATAAAGTAATACTCCTTTTGGTGCTTCTATTCCTAATTTTTCAAATATCTCTGGATGGCGCAATGGAAGTTCAATCATTTCTCTAACTTTCTTAATCTCGTCAGTCAAACCGCCAATGTCTTCATAAGAAACCTGTGGAACACCTCTTAGTGTTTCACCTTTTTCAGCTATAGTGAAAACTGTTTTTTGTGTTACAAGTACAGCATCAGCATTAGGTGTTACTCCAATTACCTGAAACGTCAACCTACCACCAAAGTATGGTACCATTACATTATCGCCCTTGATCAAAGGTACGCTTTCTAAAGCGTCTGCAAGATATCTTTCATCAATTGGTGGAATGGCTTCTAATGGTGCTACAATAATTTTCTCTGCTGCTGTAGCCTTGATTTTTTTTACCTGAATACTATCTCCGATCGCAATTCCCGAGTTATTTCGTCCCAGTCCATCTATTCTGATAATGCCTTTTCCTTCATCAGATGGGTAAAGAGGTAAACATTTAGCAACAGTTCTACGTTTACCCTTAACTTCAATGACATCTCCGGTTGAGGCATTTAATGTATCCATAGAATCATAGTCAATTCTTGCTACACCACGCCCAACGTCCCGTGTATATGCCTCCAAAACCTTGAGTGATAGCTCACTCTCGCTCATAATTTATCACTTCCCAAGTATCGTTTATACCTTTGTTGTTAAATTTCTCTACAAATACTCGATTTAATCAGAAGCTTAAAATCTGTTGAATAGTCACGAAATTTTACCTTGGGAAAAAGACCTCTTGTTAGAAGACGTGGCCGTGGAGGATTACAATTTAGAGTAGCCTCTACAGGAAAGATCGCACCAGCAAAATATCCTAGTTTTGGACTTTCAGATAATCATGACGGAGAGATCATAGATCTTGTTCATGAACGAGGTCGTGATGTTCCACTAGCCAAAGTGAGATTTAATGATGGTACTACTTCATTCCTTCCAGCGTTTCTTGGTGCGAAAGTTGGTTCACATATTCAGTTTGGATTAAAATCGAAAATTAATGATGGAAATGTAATAAGCATACAAAATATTCCTGACGGTACAACAGTCTGTAATATAGAAAAACAATTTGGGGATGGAGGATCTTTTATGAAATCTGCTGGCACAAGTGCTACAGTATTTGCACATGAAGATAAGGGTGTTACAATAAAACTTCGCTCTGGAAAATTTACTACACTTAACCCAAAGAATAGAGCTATGATAGGAACACTAGCAGGAGGTGGAGTTGGTGATAGACCATTAATGCGCGCAGGAGTGGCAGTAAGGCGATTTAAATCACGAGGTCAGAAATACCCAATTGTTAGAGGTGTAGCCCAAGGAGCATATAATCACCCTCATGGAGGTGGTAGACACCAACACGTTGGTCAAAGTTCAACAGTTTCACGTGATGCACCACCAGGAGCAAAGGTTGGAAGCATTGCAGCCAGAAAAACTGGAAGAGCACGAATTAAGGAAAGGAAGAAGTAATTTATTTTCCTAAAACTGATTAGCATCTACATTTTTGTATATATATGAAACAACAACGTGTACATATTTTCATCAGTGGAAAGGTACAGGGAGTTTTTTTTAGACAAGCATTGAAGGTTATTGCTAAGAAGAATAATGTTTCTGGTTGGGTTAGAAATCTAATTGATAAACGTGTAGAAGCAATGCTTGAAGGCGATAGCCAATCTGTCAATTTAGTTGTTGAGTGGGCTAAAATTGGTCCTGCAAATTCACATGTAGATAACATTGAGATTAACAATGAAGAGTTTAAAAATAAATTTTCAACGTTTGAAGTTTTGTATTAATTTTAAAGTTTAATACGGTAGTAGTTCTGCTGGTTCTAGGCTAGATCAATAGCCCCATTTCAAGGCACGCAAGATCCGCCACGTTGACGAGGAAGCGTGAATGTTCCACCTTAGGATTGCTCCCTCCCGGACCTGATCCCTTTCGATGGTTCGGTCTTAGAGATTATCCCTTCGGATAATTCTAGTCCTACAACCACCCGCCTCGGCGTGATTTCATTTCCACACACCCAGTGGGAACTACCATTCTAGAGATTTACCCAGCAGTTGCTGACCTCTGCTTATAGCCGGTTTCAGAACAGGGCACGGCTAGCACCCCGGTCCTACCTACTACCGCTCATACTTCAATCTAATGTTATATTTGAATTTGGATCATTCCTTAGTTAAACGCATTATCATTTTACATACTGAACAAACATTTCCACTACATTCATTCCCACATATTGAACATTTTCGTTTTTCTTTTTGTTCCACTTGCTTAGTAAATTGGGAAATTTTCATAATTGAACCATACATATTATTTTTTATTCCATTATGATTTGATTCAAGTGAATTTAGGAATTCACGGATTTCTGTTCTAATTCCCTCATCCATATGTGGACATGGTTCCGTTTGAAACGGAAGATTATTTGTAAATGCATAAAATACAATTTCTGACTCATAAATCTCAGATAATGGTTTAACCTTTCTTAGTTTGTTTGAGGATGTATCAGGATCCATCCAACCTATTTTTGCAGTATCCCCAGAAAGTGTATTTATTAGAAATGTTTGAAGTGTATCATCCAAGTTATGACCAGTTGCAATTACATCTGCGTTAATTGATTTTGCAGCATGATCCAACGCTCTTCGTCTAAATGTGCCACAAATTGAACAGGAAGAAAGTTTCTGGCCATTTCTTAATTGTAAGGATTCTTCCAACGTTAGATCAAACAGTTTCTTGTATGAGAAAACTCTATGCTGTATGTTTAATTTGGCACAAAAACTTTCGACTATTTTCAGGGCCTCATCTCTGTATCCAGGGATTCCCTCATCAATTGTTACAGCCATTAGTCTAAAATTATGAGTTTTTGACATTTTATTCAATACATCTAACAATACTAGAGAATCTTTTCCACCTGAAACAGCAACGCAAACAAGCTCGTTGTTTCTGATCATCTTATGTTTTGATATTGTTTTAGCAGCTTTGTGTAAAATAGAATTAGAAAAACAGTCAGAACAAAGCGTTTCTCCAGAATACTTTCTGGTGTAGGCTGCTTGTTTCTGACATTTGTCACAACTCATGATTTTGTTACTGAATTTTCAGTAATTTAGGTTTTAATGCTTAGATGGTAAACCATCCAGATTTTACATATGATAATGCGATATTGAGCGCAAATAGAACGAAAGTAAAAGCATAAACAGTATACATTATTACGTTAATTTTTTTCTCTGAAGCATGTTTCTCAATAATTGTGTAGATAAATTTTCCTCCATCCAATATAGGTAATGGGAGCATGTTGATAATTCCAATGAAAAATGAAATCATCCATAACCAAAGAAGAAACATCGATACCTGAGGATTCCATTCTATGAAATTCAAAACTGGTTTGTAAGACATTGCATTATCTCTTATGATACCAATCAAACCTCTCTCAGGATCATCAGGTGACGGCATAATCTCAACAGGTAGTTGTATCTGTTGACCATCTCTTTGAACTGTAATAGTAGCGGTATCCCCCGGTTTAAGATCAACCTTCTGAAAATCGAACGGCGATACTATCACTACACCATTTACACCCATTATCAAATCATTTGCTTGTAAACCTGCTTTTTCTGCCCCACTATCTTCCATGATTGAAATAATGAGCACTCCGTCAGGTGCTTCGTAAAACCACCCCAAGAATGGTTCTGGTAATACTAGTGCAAAAATTGGATTTGTTAATAGTAATGCTCCTAAGGCAAATGCAAAAATTACATTTGAAGTTGCACCAGCTCCTATAACTCTAAGTTTGGATATTTTTTTTGCACTGTCAAATTCCTTTTCATCCGGCTCCACAAACCCTGCAAACAATGCAATAAAAACTGCAAACCCTCCAGTTTTGATCTTTATTTTTTCTAGAGTAGCTACTATACCATGAGCACCTTCATGCATGATCAGGACAATTGGGATAGACAATAGAAAATACAATATAGCTGAAACAGAAGTTAATGTAACTCCAGGTATCAACACAGTCAATTCAGCAAATTCAGTTGGCTCTACAAAAAAGTTTGAAAGATTGTTTAACAAAAACCAGAATGCAAATCCCATCATTAGAAAACCTGCTACAACGCTTACATCAGCAAAGACCCGAATTCCACGTTTTGTTCTAGTCAGCATTTTTGAAAGTGCAGACTGAACCTGAGTGTTTTTGTACGTAAGACTATATGGCTTTATTTCAAAACCATGTTTTTCCAATTTTATGGCCTTTGCTATACCTAGGATTACAACCCAGGCAATGAGAACGTAAATTATTGCATTGTCAGTGAGGAGATCAAGAGCCAAATCGATTGGTACTTTTTTTATTCACGTAAATTTATCGGTTACTGTGAAGCCAGCAGTCATTGTATCAACATTTCCTAGTAAACAATCAGTTACAAGAATTGCAAATAAACTAGTAAAGAAAAAACTAGCTGCATGCGTCAATATCACAAAAATATCATCGGTTTATACTTGGAAAGGAAAAGTGGAAAACCAGAATGAATTTCTTGCATTTTTTAAGACTACTAAAAAAAACCAATCAACTCTAAAAAAAGAACTGAAAAAACTTCATCCATACGATGTACCAGAGATTGCAGAAATTAATGTTGAGTCTATTAATCAACCATATATGAAATGGCTTGTTGATTCTACTAACTAGATTCTACTGCAAATCTTAGAGTAGAAATAATACCACCAAGTCCAGTTACTCTTAGACCTGCATCGGTGGTTGCATCAACACTGTATACTGTACCACCCTTTAACTCTACATCATTTAGGAAATTAATAATTTCTTGTTCATCATTACTTTGAATTGCTTTCTCCGAAAAGATTAGAGAATCTATAGCACTGTATTCATTTGCTCTTTTAGTTTCTTCTAGACCCATTGTGAATTTGGTGCTTTTTCTATTTGCAAGAATCATAACTTGGTCGATAATATCAGAAACTTTTGCAAGCTTACTATTTGATATTATATCTTTCATTGATTTTGATTTGGTAAATATATGGATACCATCTTCACCACTAGAATCTACACCTTCAACAATTTTGATTTCATGGTCTTGACCAATCTGTGTTTTCGTCAGGAAGTTTACAAATTTCTTTTTTGTTTCTCCTGGACCAAATACTATGAGCTGTTCATTTGTTTTGACAATAGCCAACAATGCCTTTGAAATCTCATCAAAAAAGTTTTCTATTTTAAAATTAGTTTTGTATCTTTTTCCACTTGATCCCGAATAAATATTGGGCATTATATGTAGATGTGTTCCTTTTAGTTTTCCAATACCACAATCACTAGTATCTATTGCAACTAAGATAAATGTAAAATTATTATCTTTAGTTCTTACGAGTTTTTTTTCTACTGACGTCCACTTTTTTTTGAGTAGATTAAATGGTTCATCAATTTTGATAATAAATGAGTGATGTGATCCGTGCGGAACTGATTCGTTATTGGATTCCTTGATTATTCCACCAACCCGTATTCTATCTAATACATTATCTAATGATATCTTTTCAACTTCTATTGATAGCCTAATCTTAACGCGTTCGCCCTTGTCTGGCCTCGCAAATTCCTTCTCCTGTTTAATAACACGAACAGTTTCTCCAACAATTTTATCACCTTTTTTGATAACTCTACGTAGTGCAATCAGATCGTCTGAATCTTCTGGAATGCATGAAATTGAATTTTCATCAATAGTTTTTGTTCGCATGTCTATTTTTTATTCAAGAAAGAAAAATAATATCAATTTTCTTGGGTTTTCTTCCGAACATAATTTTCTACCCAATCAAGTGTAATTACCCCACTTTGTGCCAAATTCACAAGAGAGTTAGATGATGCTTCACCTGTCACCTTACCATTATTACGCCTAATCTGACGCCATTTCAGTTTTGTATTTCCACTTCTAGAATTATAGATTATTCCCAATACATCCTTTGCATTTACAAATGTAATATCACGAATTTTCTTCAAAGTTACCTTATCTGCGGCTTCAACGTATATGGAACCAAGATCCTCATCACGCTCTGGAAAAACTTCAGTATCATCCGAATAACTTTGTGGAGCAAATGAGCTACACGTACTAACCATTATGAATGATCTAAAACTTTCCATTGACGCTGGAGTGTCTATTTTTACCATTTTCTATCAATGTCAGTTGTTATTTATCAAGCTTCGTGAAAGATTCATTTAGTATTTCTTCAAAGATGATTTGCAGGCGTTGATGAGCTTGTCCCTTTGACTTGATGATGAGGATCTTGAGTTCTGAGCCTGTATAGTTTTCTATAAGATGAGTGAAAAATTAGCCAAAGTCAGCATCCCGCTTTTGTGATTGCTCCTCATTTGCTCTTGCCGATTCTCTAAATTTGTCATCATGATTTTGACGACCATGACCACATTTTACGCATGCTAAGAATTGACCATTTGGGTTTTTTTCAAATTCAGTGCACCCACAAAAACACGTCATATCACAACATCCCACGCATTGTATATTTGATTATTGTAGGGTAGTCAGTTTTTTTCACAGCATTCTCCCTTTGGAATTTTATGGTCATGTGGACATTTCCGTGGGTGATTCAGCATTGTGCAGAGGGCATCTGTAAACTGTTTATTCATATGATGTTCGATCCCACATACCATCTCTTCATCAATTTCTACCTTAAGTGCACTATCCATTAAAACCTCAAGCAATCTACTATTTCTCATCATGTTCGAGCCCACATTTTCACCACTTTCAGTAAGAGTTACACCTGCTTTATTATATTCAACAAGTTCTTTTTCATTTAGTTTTTTTAACATTTGAACAACACTTGGCTGTCTTACGTTAAGCATCTTTGCAATTGTACTAATTTTTACTGGGTCATTACGTTCTTTGATATGCCAGATTGCTTTAAGGTACATCTCGACATGTTCAGCCTCAGCTGTTCCAACAAATAAAACCTCATCATTTTCAGCCATTACTTTACCTTCGATGCATCTTTTAATAAATATTCAAAATATTCCCTTGCAAAACCAGATAATTCAGCATGATCAGTGGATATTGCTATAATTTCGGAAGCATTTGAATGGCTAATTTCTGGCCCAAGCAGAATTACGACATTGTGTTTATCAGAAATTATACCACCACCAAATAGTCCCTTCTTCATCTTTACAGTGGAAACTCTAGTAAGTCCTTTGATTGCATCTTTATCAAATTTATCAGATGTAAGAATTGTAATCTTTACCCCTTTATCATGTAGTTGCCTTATTTTTGGCAATGCTTGTTTTACTAATTCTTCTCCTGCTTTTGGAATAGCAATTAACACTTCTTCCCTACACGTATCAATCATCTCAAGAATTCTAGTTGCTATATTCATGGTTCCTGTTATAACCCAGATATCAGGTTTTTCTGCTGTTCCACTTTTTTTATAGATTGGGTTAAGATTGTTTAGTATGGTTTTCTCATTTTTAGCAAAATCTTCTTCAAGTTTTTGTTTTGTTGTTTGCAATGCAGAATTAGGAGATTTTGCAAAATATTTTGTTGGTCTTGATTTATCTGATCCTATCCAACCTTTTTCTTCTAACATGCCTAAGATTTCATAGATCTTTGAGTATGGAACACCAGACTGTTTGCTTAAATCTGAGGCAGTAAGCTCTCCGGTTTTTAATAACGAAGTAAATGTCTTAATTTCATATCCTGTAAGACCTATTTTTTCTAAAGATTTCTGTGTTTGATCGGAAACACTCATGATTTCTCCTTTTGTTTTATTATTAATGCATAGTATAAACTAGCTCCCTATTCCAACGGTGTATAGTATGTAAGTTATTATATACCAATTTTAGAAAAATTCTTAGTAATGGCATTAATTCAGATTTCTAATCAATCGACGAAATCATTAGGAAAAAAATCTACTATTCGTTTTACTCAAAGCATTTGTCCTGATTGTAATATGATTTTGGATGCTGAAGTATTTGAAAGAGATAACCAAGTCTTCATGTCAAAGACTTGTCCAACACACGGAGAATGTGAAGAACTGTATTTTGGTTCCTATGACATGTACAAGAAATTTAGTACTTATTGGGTTGATGGAAAGGGAGCACATGCACCAAACGTTATGATGGAAGACAAATGTTCATGTCCAAACAACTGTGGACTTTGTACTAACCACCTTTCTCACAGCGGACTTGCAAATATTATAGTAACAAACAGATGTGATTTAACATGCTGGTACTGTTTCTTTTATGTAAAGAAAGGTCTTGAAGGCGCTTACATGTATGAACCAAGTCAAGACCAAGTTCGCGCTATGATGAAAACGCTTAGAGCTGAAAGACCAATTCCTGGAAACTCTATGCAAATTACTGGCGGTGAACCAATGTTAAGGGAAGATATTACTGATTTGATCAAAATAATGAAAGAAGAACATGTTGACCATATACAAATGAATACGAATGGAATACGACATGCATTAGATCCAGAAGCTGGCCGTGATGTGAGAGTGGCAGGATGTAACAACCTTTATCTTAGTTTTGATGGAGTAACGGCAAGAACCAATCCAAAAAATCATTGGGAAATACCATATGCATTAGATACATGTAGAAAAACTGGAACAACTGTAGTATTTGTTCCAACTGTGATTAAATCAATTAATGATCATGAGCTTGGTGGTATTGTTAGATATGCACAAAAGAATATGGATGTTGTACATGCGGTTAACTTCCAACCAGTATCATTAACTGGAAGAATGGGAAAAACTGAAAGAGAAAAGTATAGAATTACCGTTCCTGATTGTATCCAGAGAATTGAAGAACAAACAGATGGTCAAGTGACTGTAGATGATTGGTATCCTGTACCAAGTTGTATGCCACTTACAAATGTGATTGAAGCATTTTCTAGTAAGCCAAAATATGAACTGTCAATCCATTTTGCTTGTGGTGCTGGCACATATGTTTTCGAAGATGCGGATACAAAGAAATTTGTCCCTATGACACGTTTCTGTGACCTGCAAGGAATGCTTGAATTGTTTGAAGATAAATCTGAAGAAATTCGTTCTGGTGCGAACAAGTACTTTACAATGTTAGAAGTAGTAAGAAAATTGAAAGGTTTTATTGATAAAGATAAGCAACCAGCTGGTCTGGATTTGGCTAAAATGTTTAGCAGCATACTAATGAAAAGATCATTTGATGCAGTTGGTGGCTTCCATGTCAAGGGATTATTCTTAGGCATGATGCACTTTCAGGACAAGTATAATGAGGATCTTGAAAGGCTACAAAGGTGTGATATTCATTATTTGACGCCTGATCTTAGGATAGTTCCATTCTGTGCCTTTAATGTAATTCCAGAATGGTATAGAGATAGAATTCAAAAGAAATACTCCATTACTGTCGAGGAATGGGAAGAAAGACAGGGTGAAAAACTTGAAGATGGTCTATACAGAGGTCTTATGAGAAGAGGGGCTGGAGACGAATTAGCAGCAGGTTGTGCAAAAAGCCAGATGTTCCATGATGCGCAACAAGCAACAATGTAACTAAACGGATAAAATTATTTCTTAATTATTGATTTGGATTATAGTCTTTGTTTATTTTGTAAATTAGAGGACCAGTAAGTGGACCAGCTGCGTCTTTTTCAAATGATGGAGGAACATATACCAATTGAAATGGACCATCTCCACCTGTTGGAAACTTGATGTCTTTTACATAAATTGCCAGATAACCAGGCTTGAAAGTTTTTGATTGGATTTCAGCATTGTTGGGATCTACATATGCTATAGGTGTAAATGGTATCAAATGTCCTAAAAGTGTATTATCCCAGAATTTACTTTTGTAACTCTGCAAGTCTCTATTATAATAATCCAAAACTTGTAAATCTGCTATTTTCATAAACCAAAAAGCCTTAGTTTCATCACCACCTTTCTGTTGAATAGTATACAGATCTATGACATTATCATCAGACAATTTTTTTGCTACGAGATTTACTATAATGTAGTCAGCGTCTAGACCAGTTATTATTGGTGGTACAACATACACTTCTGATTCCCAATAATCAAATAATGTTGGATATTTGCTGGCTATGTTTGCATCATATACTTTGTCTGGTGATGAATTATTTTTCCATGATTCGTATTGATCAAATTTCTTTTGTTTCGCATCATAAATACTGTCTGTCTGTTTAGTTGGTTGATTAATGTCAGCTGGTATAGTTACATAGTATGAATTGACGTCAGTTTCTGCATCACTAGTTAAAATTTTCCATGCATTATCTGGTGTACTCATATACATAGCTCCTATTTTTCTAATTTGCCAATCTAATATTGTAGCATTATCAGCTAGAGTTTTTCTCTCACTAAGTGTACTAATCCAATATCCATAATCCCACCAAGCCGCAATAACTGCATCTTCATGTGTATTTTCTTTTAACCATCGCATAGCATCAGGCCAATCATTTGTAGAGATATTAAAATGACTACCACTGTTAAGCATAACAATAGGTATTCCTACATTATGGTTTGACCAGTTAAGTTTTTCAGGATAAACCATAGGTACAAGTAATAAGGCTATAATTACTAGTAGAAAAGAAATTTTGATTGTAGTTCCTCTACCTACAAGTTCTGTTCTTAGTATTTTTGATACTAGAATTGATACTCCTAACGATGCTAATATCATAATTGCGATTGAACCAAACACCTCCAATCTTACAAATGCAGAGCTGAAATAGATCCCAAGAAATCCGATTATGAGAGCAAATGCAGCCATCTCGTATTTAATATTCAAAGAATTATTGACTTTTTTTTGGAAGAGCAACCATGCTCCTATTCCTGCAAAAATCATCAAAACTGACATCATATAAAATGAAATATCAGTAGTTGTTGTTGCATGCTCAGCCACCGAGTCTGTAAGTATATCGGTTGTAATCAAAAACGGGTTTGCTGCATTAAGATACCTAAATGACGGCAAAGTGATTAGGTTAGAAGACAGTATTACAACTCCAACCACGATACTACTTCCTAACAATGCAAGTAGGTTACGTAATTGTTTTTTTCCTAGTTTTTTGATCACAGAAGCTACTACCAGAAATCCAGTACATCCTATAAGGAAAAATCCATTTAGACTTGAAACAAAACCAATACCAGTCTTTTCAAATAATGCAGTTACTAAAAAGAATGCAGCTGTAAAAATAATAGAAGTCCATATAATGAATTTGTTATCTTTTCTCAGAAATGGTAATGCTATAAAAAAAAGTCCTATTGGTAAAATGAAAAACTGTACACCTCCCCATGAAGCAAGTCCAAAGGCTAGTAAGATACCCGCACCTACAATCTTTGCAGCAGAGACTTTTCCTTTGTCCACTTTGATCGCACTGATCAGTAGATAAACAGCTAATAACCCGTAAAAAAGACCAAGTGGTTCAGACTTGAACCATCCTAACGAGCCTCTCATAATGATTATGGGTGATATGGCAAAAAATAGTGAAGCAAGTAAGCCAGCAGTTGTACCTCCAATTGTTCTGACTAGTGCAAAAATTATCACTGTTGTAAGTGAGCTGACCACTATAGGGAACATTATTGTAAAATCATAAAGAGTTGAACCCATACCAAAAATTTGGTAAAGCGTTGCAGTAGTAGTATGAAGCATTACTTGTGAGTCAGCTGAGATATCTCTACCATATGGATGCCAACTTAGATCATCATGCCATTCTAGATATGCTGGTAATCCATTTTCAACCATGAACTCGGTTGCTCTATAATTGAAAAATGGGTCATATTCAGTTAATTCAAAACCATAATCCATAGGAAGTACACGTAGAATAAAGGATAATGAAAAGGCGAGAACTAGTATTCCGATGATTAGTAGATAGCGTGTATAATTTGATGATTTTTCAGCTCTAATTAGCTCATTCTTTGACTCCAACAAAACTGGTGCAAATTATCGACATAATACTCTTTATCAAGATTCAACAATTTACCAAATTTTCTGGTAGATGATTTCTGGTACAAATCATTACCAAAATTTAAAAATATATGAATTAAAGTTAGGTTGATTTTTGTGATGAGAACGATTCTTAGGGCTGCAGGTAGGGGCTTATAGATATGAAAATTGCAGTAATAGGTTTAGGCTTTGTTGGTCTAACACTTAGCTCAGTTTTGGCTTCTAAAGGAATCATAACCGTGGGAATCGATTTGGATAAAGAAAAATGTTCAAAAATCGAAAAAGGAACACCAACATTCTTTGAACCAAATTTAAAGAAAACATTGAAGAAAGCTTTGAAGAAAAACCTGTTCATTACAGACAAACTTTCTTCAATTAGTAATTGTGATTATATCTTTATTACAGTAGGAACACCGCAAAAGAAAAATGGCGAGATAGATTTGTCATTTATAAAAACAGTTTCTAGAAGTGTAGGCAAATTAATTTCAAAAAACAAAAAGAAACCGATCATATTAGTTAAAAGTACGGTAATACCAGGGACAATGAAGGATGTTATATTACCAATTTTAGAGAAGAACTCCAAGAAAAAAGCTGGTAGAGACTTTGGTTTAATTTCTAATCCAGAATTTCTACAAGAAAGTAATGCAATACAGGATACAATAAAACCGCATGCAATAGTATTAGGAGGATATAGAACAAAATTCATGAATAATACTAGGAAATTCTTTTCACGCTTTAATCCAAACACTCCAATAATAATTACGAATCATCAAACAGCTGAGATGATCAAATATGCAAACAATTCTTTTTTAGCTACTAAGATCAGTTTCATCAATCAACTTGCGAGCATTTGTCAGAAGATTCCAGATACAAATATTGATGATATAGCACAGGTAATCGGATTGGATCCTAGAATAGGAAATTTATTTCTTAATGCTGGACCAGGATACGGTGGTTCATGTTTACCAAAGGATATGAAAGCAATTATCAATTTATCGTCTAAAGTTGGTGTTAAGCCAACCATGCTTAATGCTGTAGAAAAAACCAACAAACAGCAGATTAACAATATTATAGAATTGATAAAACAGAACATTGGAAAAATCAAGAGAAAGAAGATTACAGTTTTAGGCGTAGCATTCAAACCAAACACTGATGATATACGAGATTCAACGAGCATTGAACTCATTCGTAGATTAATCAAATTAGATGCGATAGTAACAATTCATGATCCAAAGGCTCTAGATAATGCTAGAAAGATTTTCCATGATAACATCAAATATGAAAACTCTGTTCCATCCTCGCTAAAAAATTCTCAATGTGCTATCATCATGACTAAATGGAAAGAATATGAAGGAATTAATAATAAAACTATAAAATGCATGGATAAAAAATTCATAATAGATACCAGAAGAATTCTTTCTAACAAAAATTTAGATATAAAATATCATGGAATAGGATTAGGATAAAAAATATGAAAATTCTTGTGACAGGTGGTGCTGGTTTTATTGGAAGCCATATTGCAGAATATCTGGTTCAGCGCGGTGACGATGTAACAATTTTAGATAATCTCAATACTGGAAAGAAAGAAAATCTTGCAAAAATTAATGATAAGATTAATTTTGTGAATGGTGATATTAGAGATTACAAACTCCTTGAGGAATTAGTTAATAATACAACCGGTGTTTTCCATGAGGCAGCATTAGCTTCCGTACAAGATTCGTTTAACATGAAAGATGAGTACATTGACGTTAATGTAAATGGAACAGAGAATATCTTAAAACTAGGAAAGGAATATGGATTCAAAATTGTTTATGCTAGTTCTTCCAGCGTATACGGTAACCCTAACACAATCCCAGTTAAAGAAACCGATGAAAGAAAGCCAATTAATCCATATGCTCAAACAAAACTTGATGATGAATATTTAGCCAAAAAATACTCTGAAATGGGAGTCAGCGTAATTGGTCTACGTTATTTCAATGTATTTGGACCAAGACAATCAAAGGAATATGCTGGAGTGATCAAACTTTTTTTAGAAAAAATTAAGCAAGAAATATCACCAAAGATTAATGGTGATGGCCTGCAAACCAGAGATTTTGTGCACATAGATGATGTTGTTAAAGCCAATATTTTAGCAATGGATAGTAACATCAAACATGAATTTTTTAATGTTGGTACAGGAAATTCCATATCTATACTAGATTTAGCGAATGTGGTAATAGACGCGTCTAGTTTATCCTTAGAACCTATTCATGGTCCTGAATTACCTGGTGATGTAAGAGCAACTCAGGCAGATATAACCTTGATAAGAAAATTGCTTAACTGGGAACCAAAAATGAGACTAGATGACTGGTTAACTAAAATTATTTCAAATAAAGATTTTCAATACATTTAGTACATTTTAATCGATTATCTCTTATAGATTGGTACGAGTATAATATCGCAAAGGGAAAAATTTGAGATTATTAATAGGCGGTTCAACCACATTTACTTTTCATCTAAAAGAATTTTCTGACACACTAAATAGATTAGGAGTTGAATCCAAATTAGTTATTGATACTGATTATTCTGATGGTTTTCCAAGTAGAAAAGTGGGAAATTGGTTCCAAACTAGAAAAAAATTTAATAAATTAATAGACGAATTCAAACCTAATGCAATTTTTGTTGACAGGCAACGACACTTTGGAATTGATTCATTAAAAGCAGGCATTCCTCTCTTTGCTCTTCTACGAGGGCACTATTGGTCAGAACTTTATTGGAATAAAAGGACAATGTACAAGGCATTACATAAACGACTTGCATTATGGCAATGGGATAGGATGAGCCAAGAAATTTTCAACGGCGCAACTGCAATTTTACCAATTTGTAGATTTCTTGAAAAAGTTACAAATCAATATGTTCCTGGTAAACCAACTGGTGTTTTTTTTGAAGGAATAGATGCATCCAAATGGTATGAAGTAAAAGGAATGAAGCTAAAACATCCATGTGTTGGTTTACTACAGCAGTCAAATTGGTGGGGAAAAACTTCTGAGATGCTAATTTTAAATAAAGTCTTAGAAAGAATGCCTGATGTTCATTTTTACTGGGTAGGTGATGGTCCTCTCCTAGAACGTGTACTTCCTAAATTAAATAAGCATGATAATTTTCATTGGTTAGGAAGATTACAATATCCAGATAAAGTAAGAGAATATCTCAGTGAGATTGATGTTTATGCTTTGGTAACAGGAATGGATTTAGCTCCATTAACCCTAAAAGAAGCACAGTTAATGAAAAAACCCGTTATTGCAACCAATGTAGGAGGAGATCCTGAAATGATGGTAGATGGAAAAACAGGATTTTTAGTAGAAAAAGGTGATCATGAAGAATTAATTGAAAAACTTAGATTATTACTTGAAGATAAAGACTTAGCAAAAAAAATGGGAAATGAAGGTCGTAAGTTTATTGAAGAGACATTTAATTGGGAACTAATAACAAAAAATTTTATTAAAATTGCAGAATCATACTTGAAATAAATTAAACGGTTATGAAAAATTTTGTTTAGCATTCATTAATGTAGAAGAGATTCATAAGTATCAAGGTAAAGTTTTCCAACTTGTTTCCAATCATACTTTGTAACAGTTTTAAGCCCTTCCGCAGCCATTGCAAGTCTTTTTTCTTTTTTTGTTAGTAAATCAGAGATTTTGTCTAAGAGTTTTTCTGCGTTATTTGGTTCAATAAGAATTCCAGTTTTATCATTGTCTAAAATTTCTGCGTTACCGCCTACATTACTCGCTATAATACAAGTTCCACAGCCCATCGCCTCAAGTAATGTAGAACTTATTCCTTCCATAATCGAGGGTTGTACAAGTAAATCTGATCCACGTATTAATGAAATTGTGTCTTCTTTAGATTGATATCCTAAATAATGTATGTTTGTTTTTGAATTAACTACATGACGAATTTTTTCTTCACTAGGCCCTATTCCTACAATAAGAAGGTTGTATTTTG
Organism: uncultured marine group I thaumarchaeote; assembly: GCA_902590655.1. GTDB lineage: Archaea > Thermoproteota > Nitrososphaeria > Nitrososphaerales > Nitrosopumilaceae > Nitrosopelagicus. The sequence continues at coordinate 16,581 of CACIXQ010000003.1, read as the reverse complement.
GTGGTAGACGTTCAGCTACATCTAACAATGTGTCTATTCCTTTCTCCTTTGATAAGCGTCCTGCATAAATAATCTGATTTTCAAATTTTTTCATAGGATTTTTTGGGAAATTATTTAGATCTACAGCATTTGGAATATGCCTAACATTGAAACCAAATTTAGAATAATATTCACATGTTTCTTTTGATACAGCGGTTATTGAATCAGCCCAGTTTAATGCCTTCTCTTCATAATTTTTTGAAACAGTAGAATAGGTTTTTCCATGAAGCTCAGTAATTTGTTGTGAATAAATACCATGAAGTGATAAAACTTTCTTACCTTCGGCTTTTTTCATGGCAAGTGCAGAAGGTATGTTATGAGCATGAACAATGTCATTTCCCTTCACTGATCTAGATTTCAAAAATGATGATAACATAAAGCTGGGATTCTTAAGTCCTTTTATTGGAATAGTGAAGGTGTTTTCAGAGGATATAATGCTAACTTTGTGATTTTTGTTAGTTAAGAATTGAGAGAAACCTTGAACATGTTGCGCAACACCACCAATACCCTTCTCTGTTGGGGAAATTAATAATATTTTCATTGTAAAAAAATTAAATTGATTGCATAAAAGCTATTGGATGGATTAATCAATCTTTACTAAAAAATTTATTTGTTTTCTATGTGTTTTAACATCTTGACGACTAATTCTTCCAAAGAGTAATTAAGAAAGAATATGTAAAAATCACATTGAGTTTTGAACAAGGAATATCAAAGGTAGAACCTTATTCAATTACAAATATTCTTACTCTTAGGTATGATCCTTCAGTAACTCCAATTTTTCCTAAAAAAACTTGGCAGGATATTTCTCCACAAAGTTTTCAAACAGTTGATTTTTTTGAAAAATTAATTGAAAAAAATATCAATCATACTATAGAAACTCATCAGACAAAAAAAATTAGTATTGCACTAAGTGGTGGGGTTGATTCAGCACTTGTACTTGCAATGATTAGAAAGATGTTTCCTGATATTGAAATAAATGCAATTTCAATAAAATTTGCAGATAGTATTGACGAAACAAAAAGGGCTTCTGAAATTGCCGATAAATTTGAAGCAAACCATCTTGTATTACATGTAGAAAATTATTTCCAAAATCTCCCGGAAGCAATTAGTATAGTCAAATTACCATTTTGGGATTTGCATTGGTTTTACGTAGTAAATAAAGCTAAAACACTTTCTAAAATTCTTGCTTCGGGTGATGGCGGTGATGAATTATTTGGGGGATACACTTTCAGATATCAAAAATTTTTATCTTTGGTTAATTCCAACTCAACTCCATTAGAAAAAGTTAAAGCTTACCTACTTTGCCATGAAAGGGATAGAGTTCCAGATCAGGAATCACTTTTTAGTACTAACGCAAAATTTTCATGGGATAACATTCATGAAATATTACTTCCTTATTTTGATAACCCATTATCATCACTTGAACAAGTTTTTCTAGCAGATTATAATGGTAAATTATTGTATAATTTTACTCCAGTAAATTCAAGAATTTTAGAAAATTTCCAGATGAAATCACTATCACCGCTTTTATCAAATGAATTAATATCAAATGCACTAAAAATATCGAAAGAACAAAAATACGATGAATCTAATAATGTAGGTAAATTAGTCCTAAGGAAATTATTGTCAAAGTTTGATATCAACTCAATCATTACTAATGAGAAATTAGGTTTTAACGTAGATTCAATTAAATTATGGGAAGCGCATGGACACCAAATTTGTTCAGAATATCTAAACAATTCAAGAATCGTGAATGAAAATTGGATTAATGCTGATTGGATTGAAAAATATATTGATAGAAGTGATTTAGATATTAGATATATTAACAAATTTTATGGATTATTAGCTTTTGAAATCTGGCATCGAATATTCATAACAAAAGAAATGAATGCAAATACTAAACTGGATTAATTTTTAACTTTTGATGTTTTGTAATTTGTTCTACTAATTTTATTAGTTTTCTTATCCAATTGTATTATCTATGAAGTCTATTAAAGAAGTAATTTCAAAAGTATGACCATGATTAATTTGTTCATCATGAATTATAATAGTTAATTTTTCTTCAGAATCAAACAATTTGTATGAATTGCTAATGAGTTTAGCTGAATATTGATTGTTTGCCTCATAACCAAATTCAACGTTTTCATTTAATCCCCATGATAGATACAATGGTTTTGGTGAAAGGGCTGCAGCAAGGTCGGGCTGATCAAAATATTCAAGCATTCCTGGTGTTATGCCACTTCCGCCTGTTTTATACTGGCTAATAATTCCACTAGCAGCAACCGTACTAGCGACATTAGGTGAAATATTTGAAACTGCTATTGATACAGGTCCACCCAACGATAGACCTGCAATTGTAATTTTTTCATTATTAACATAATCTAAATTATGTATATGTTTGAGCAATTGCATCGTATCTATAATCTGTAAAGAGTGTTGATTGTATCCTAGATTTAACAAATGTTTATGTAATTTATTGCCTGAACAATAAACATCTGGTTGTTCACAATTCATTTTAATATCTAATACTCTTTCTCCCCAACCTCTGTTTTCGATTACAAAAACTACATAACCTAATTTTACTAATTTCTCAGCTATTCCTTGATGGTAATAATATGGTGAGTATTGGCTTGGTTGATTTATTACATCTAATGCTCCTTGATTACCACTACCAGGTATTATCAATACTGTTGAATAACATGGCTTACCCTCACAAAATGTTAATTTTGTATCATTTTTTGGTTTAAGTTCATAAAAAATTATTTTATCATTATCCTGAGCACTAGTTGAATATTTGTTTAACAAATATTCATTCTGTTCATCTCCTGAAATTTTTTCTACTGGCATTAAAATTATATCATCATAGTTTGGAATTTCAAAAATATTTTGGAATTTTTTAATTAATTCTGTTTTCCATGGTATGAAGTCATGCTTTGAGGAAACATTTTTTTCGAAACTTAGCAACAAAACCTGGTTTTCATATATTTCTGGTATTTGAATTGGTTCAAAATTAGTTGTCTGTGAGCCTATAAATTTATCAAAAAGCTGAGTTGGTGTATATTTATCACTGTAATAGTAACCAATGAATGCATTAATTGAAATTGAAATTATTAAAACTGCGATTAGAAACTTGAACCTAGCTCTCATTTTTTCCATCCTGAATTGCGATTATGAATAAAACGAGCATAATGTACTTTTTTACTAGATTCGGTCTTTAAGTATTAGGCAGAATAAATATTGAATCCAAAACTAAAAAAATAGCAATATGCGCAAGTTGTAAAGTATTGAATAAAAATATCTCACCACTTAACCTTGAGCACCTAAATGAGTGCATCAAAAATGGATCATTAAGGATCTGTGTTGTTGGAATTGGCCGTATTGGGCTTCCAACTGCATTGTCATTTGCACAATCTGGCTTACAAACAATTGGAGTGGATATCAATGTAGAACTAATTGATACGATAAATTCTGGTGAGTATCCACTGAAAGATGAACCGGAATTTGATAAGGTTTTTGAAGATGTGATCAGTCAAAAAAAATTCTCTGTTACAACTGACATCACAAAAGCAGTTCCCGATTGTGATGTTATATTATTATCATTACCAACACCGATGGATAATCAAAACATACCTGATTATAGTGCGTTATTATCAGTTGGAAAAAGTCTTAATGGATTATTATCTGACGGTCAGCTTGTAATTGTTGAAAGCACAGTAGAACCTGGATTTATTGAAAATGAATTTCTTGATACAATTGAAGGGCAAGAAAAAAATCTAAAGTCTGGAGTTGATTTTCATTTAGCTGTCTGTCCTGAGACTGCAAATCCGGGAGAAATAATGAATGACTTTAAAAAATTACCTAGATTAGTTGCTTCAATTGATGAAAAAATTTCAACTGTTGTTTCTAAACTGTACACTCATGTTTTTAATGTTGAATTAATTCCTATGCCAAACTGTAAAACAGCAAATGCTGTAAAGCTTACTACGAATGTTTTTCGTTACATAAACATCGCATTTATTAACGAATTAGCCATGTTATTTGAAAAATTAGACATTGACACATATACTGTGATTGAAGCTGCAAAAAGAAAATACAACTTCCAACCACATTTTCCTAGCTCTGGTGTTGGTGGTCCTTGTTTACCCGTAAATTCATACCAACTTCTTAATGCAGAAAAAAAAATTGGTGGAGATTTTCTTAATATAATACGAGCTGCACGGAATACAAATGAATACATGTCAGAACACGTTGTAAAATTATTAAGAGATGCATTAAATGAAATAAATGTAAATCTTAGTGGTGCAACAGTAACTTTACTTGGTGTTTCATACAAACCTAATGTTAGTGATGTACAGATAGCACCTTCTAAAGAAATTATAGACATTCTTCAAAAAAGTGAAGTAAAAATAAAAATTTTTGATCCTTATTTTAAATCAACCACAGTTTTTTCACATAAAACAGAAAGTAATTTTGATGAGGCAATTTCTGGTGCAGATGCGGTTATACTAGTTACTGCACATGATGATTTCTGTAATCTAGACCTTTCTACCTTAATCAGGTTAATGAAAAACCCTGTGATTATTGATTGCCAGGGAACTATTATGCCTGAAAAAGCAAAAAAAGCAGGATTAATTTTCAGAGGAATTGGGCAACGATAAATTTTAATTAATTTTTCATATACTTGTTCATTATTCTCAGAAACTTTTCAGTAATAACCTCCCAACTGAAATTATCATTGACAAATTTTCTTCCTTCCTCTCCCATCTTATCTCGCTTTGTTTTATTATCAATTAAAATAGAAATTTTATCAATAAGTTCTAAATGATTTCCTTTTTCTATTAGAAAACCAGTTACATTGTTTTTTACAAGTTCTGGTATTCCACCAACATTTGTTGCAATCACAGGTTTTTTCATTAATTGAGCTTCCTGAAGTGTTAATGGTGACATATCAATACCTGTGAGCAATGCGTAAATATCAATTGCAGAAAGAAATTGTCGAACTTTTTCAGGATAATCTAATTTTCCTAACCATTTAAAATTTTCATACTTCTCTAGCTTTGCCAAAATGGTTTCTTTGTATGGCCCATCGCCTACCCAATAGAACATTACTTTTGGAAATACTTCTAGAACTTTTGGAAGAATCTCAAGTTCTTTTGCTTTTCCAAAAATATTTGCATTTTGTACCAAGCCTACACATGGATGTTTTAGATTTAGGCCATCTTGATAATACCAATTAGCTGGATCAATTCCTTGATAAAGAATATCAGTTTTATTTTCGGGAAAACGTTCCTTAACTTTATTCTCAAGATATTTACATATTGGTAAAATTGAAGTGGAATTCTCAAAGCATTTTTTTGCAATTCTTTGTTTAAGCCAAATCACTGAACGTTTAGATGTAGATGTATGCAATGTTTGTTTTGCCATCACTGCTTCTGACCAAACATCTCCTCTTAAATGGACAAAAAGTGGAATTTTTAATTTACTTGCAGCTAATCCGAAGTTTGTTTGTCTATCTACAAACACAGCATCAGGCTGAAATTCTTTAATTAAATCATTAAATTTTCCTTTTGTTTCAAACCATTTTGTAATTTCTTTACTTGGGAATCCTGTATACACAGATGTGTCTATCACTAGTTTACATTCTACACCTTTTTTCTTGAGGTTCTCCCCAAATTCTTTTAAATGAAAAAATTTGTCTGGCGAACAGCCTATTAGTAATTTCAATGTATTTATCTCAAAAAATTTGTTTATCTATCTTACTTACCACTTTTCACTATAAAATTCATATTTTTCTACGTAGTGCATTTCCAATCAGATATCCTAACACTCTTAATCTAATTTTTGTTTTGGAAGAATTTTTAGAGGATTTTTTATATTTTTTATTCATTTTTTCAAATAACTCATCCCATTGCCTAGCAATCATATTTGGTTCTGAAAGTGACATCACAAATTCATATTCTTCATTAGCCAATTTTTCACGAAATTCTTTGTCTGTGACTATACGGTCAATAGTTTCAGCAATAACCTTTGGATCATTTGAATGTGGTAGAAATGGTGAAGGTACTTTTTTACCATTGATAATGTACATACGCTTGGGATCTGCATAATGAACTACAGCTTTTTTACATAATGCACCTGATCGCTCAATATCTGCTTGAATTCCACTTACTTGTCCTAACACTGCATCTGCAAAAACCATATACTGACCCAATTCCTCTCTTGTCATGATAGGAGTGAAAGTAACTTGTTTAGGAGGATTGTTTATCCATTCTTGAGCAATTTCTTCTTCTTCTAAATTTCTCTTATCATACCATTTAATTTGGATTACTTCAAAATCAGATTTACACAAACGTAATGCTTCCCAAATTTTTTCAGTTCCTTTTTGTAGTCCCATTCTAGCTGGGCTTATAAAAGTAAATTTTGTTTTCTTTCGCTCAACTGGTTTTATGTTCTCATTAAAAATAGTTGTATCAACAATATATCCAGTTATTCTAGTAGGATCTTTTCTATATTTTTTTAAGTGTTCTAATAATTCATCGTCAGTGACAACTGCAGCAACAGCATTATCATATGCCTTTTTGTAGTATCTTCTTTCTAAACTATTAAAATCATAAATTGGCTTATCTGTTGATAAAGGATCGTGCATATTTTTAATGAATGGCGGTGATCTAATATCATGACCGCAAAAATATGCAATGTAGTTTAAATCTGCTAAGTATGACACTAACAAACCGGTTGAAGACATAGCTATACAAATGTCAAACTCATTTTTAATTTCATTAATTCGTTTTAAAATATCTTTTATTTTTAGAGATTTAAAAAATTCAACATCATTCTTCACATCAATAACTTTGCTTGGACCATCCCATGGAAAATTAATTAATTGAATATCAGATTTTGTAAATTTCTTAAACATAGTAATGTTGTTTGAAAGATCACCTATTGCAAGTACCTTTAATGCCATATTTTTCAAAATTTTTCCAGTGTTTTAAGCCTTAAGTTACTATTCTATCATACAATATACTTTTATTATTTCAAATCACGAAATTCATAACTGGGATGAAACTAGAAAACGAAAGATTATTGATTATTGCACCACATGCAGATGATGAAATTTTAGGTTGTTTTGGTTTAATCAACACGGTCAAAAAAAACGGTGGTGAGGTTTTTCTTCAAGTTTTATCGATGGGTGGGTATAAAAAAATTGAAGGTAATAGAATCACGAAAGAGGATTGGAAATCGGAACTATTAGAAATTATTAAACAATTAAAAATTGATGATTATGATATAGCATTTTTTGATGACGAAATTCAACATATAGATACAAAACCTCAGCAAGAATTGATTGAACATATAGAATCTAATAGCAAAATCTCAATATCTAAAATTAAACCTACAATCGTAGCGATACCAACAATTTTTTCCACACATCAGGATCATACGTACGCATACAAGGTATCCATTTCTGCTCTTAGACCACACCCACAAAAAACCACACATATGCCACGCTTAGTGTTATCATACGAATCACCCGAATATTATTTTTGGTCGGCTTATTCTGAATTTGGAAAATTTCTTCCAAATTTTTATCTCAATATATCAAAAAGTGATCTAGATAAAAAAACAGATGCTTTGAATACATATTCCACTCAAATGCGAGAAGGACAAAGGGGTGGCGAAAACATAATTTCATTGGCTAGGATTAGAGGTAATGAAGTTGGTCTGGATTATGCTGAGGCGTTTCATATTCACAGATTATACATGTAAAAATGATAAATTAATTAATTGTTTTAAAAATGGATAAAAAAATTGTTGTTTGTTCTTGTACGGAATTTGGTTACGAAATAATTGATTTCTTATTAGCTAACGGTGTTACTATTTCTCATTTAGTTACACTTTCACCTGAGCAGGCAATTAAGTACAAAGTTTCTGGTTACAAATCACTTGAACCATTATCAAAAAAATATAATGTCTCAATTTATTATCCAGAACTTTATTCAATGAAAGAATCTGATTTTGGTTTTTTTGAAAAAGAAAAATTTGATTTACTACTCGTCTGTGGTTGGCAACGGCTGATACCTAAAAAAATTTTAGACACAATCAAAATATGTGGTATTGGATCTCATGGAAGTTCTGAATTATTGCCAAAAGGCAGAGGTCGTTCTCCTGTAAATTGGTCAATTATTGAAGGGAAAAAACAGTTCATTTTACAGTTATTCATGCTTACCCCCGGAGTAGACGACGGTGATCTAGTATATCATGAAACTTTTGATATCAATGAATGGGATACATGTAAAACAATTTACTATAAAACGTCAATAGTTATGAAAAAATCTTTGCTCAAACTTATTCCTAATATATTATCAAATGAATTCTCTCGCATTCCTCAATCAGGTGAACCATCTTTTTATCCAAAAAGAACACCAGACGATGGATTAATCGATTGGAGCAAATCTCTTACTCAAATCCATAATTTCGTGAAAGCCTTGACCAAACCATATCCTGGAGCATTTTCATTTCTCGGTAAACAGAAAATAATGATATGGGAAGCTCAACCATTTGACACAAAAATCTCTTTTCCAAACTCTCGTTACGGTGAAATTGTAGAGAAATTTTCAAGTGGAGATCTTGTGATTAAGTGTATGGATGGATTACTTCTTGTAACTAACTACGAAGGAAATGTTGAATGTGGGGATGTGTTCTCAAATTTATAGTTTAGATTAAAATAAAATCTGCCTTATATTGATATATTACTAGAAAATTGTTTTACTATGTCGTCTCGACATAGAGGATTCAGAGGGTGGTACTATCTAAGAACTGGATGGTCTACTTATTTCGCATTTGTATTTGCAGCCGTGAATACCCTAGTTGTTACGTACTATCTGGCGATAGAAGAAATTCCATCCTTAGAAGCTATATTTCCAACTTTCTATAGTTATGTTATAATTTTATCAGTTATAGGAATTCCACTTTTAATAATTACTGGATACGTACATTTCCAAAGAAGTCATGCTTATGGCTCTGAAGCAGAAGTTACTGCAGAGCAAAATCCATATTTCTACAAGGCTGCACCTGGTTGGGTTAGAGATGTTCAGTGGCCACTATTTCTAAAATTTTCTGAACTATTGATAAAACTGTCTAAAAATGAGAAACTTACTGAAAGCGAACTACAAGAAATAACTGAACTTCAAAAGAAGATAAGCATATTGATGAAAGGCGGTTCAATTGGCTCACCTAGAGATAGAACTATTTGATAAAATTAAATTTATAAAACATAATTATTTTATGGATTCAAAAATATATGGTCAATGTGGATAACAATACATGATATCAAACTGTGTTATTTGTAATAGTCAAAAGCTTGAACCATATAAAAAAAATTCCCAACGGAAGGATATTCTAAAATGTAATGAATGCTACCTAACATTTGTTAATCCAACTAAAGTTACTACTTCTAGTTCAAGATATAAGGATGGGAGTTTTTGGGAAAGCACAAATTACAATATAAAAAAAATGATTCAATCTGACTTTACAGATGAAGAGGGAATTCATTTTGCTAATAATTTTAAATCTATGTATTCATACTGTAATGAATTTCTAATCAATGGTAAAAATATTTTAGAGATTGGTGCTGGAACTGGTGTTCATCTAATAATGCTGGATAAAATTGGTTTTACTGTAACAGGAATAGAACCAGACTCTCAAAACTCACAACTGATTAATGATAAATTAATTAATGGAAGATGTTATACAGGCAACTTTCAAGATATAAAATTTAATACAAAATTTGATATCATTTGGCTTTATCATGTCGTTGAGCATATTCCTCAACCTGATGAATTACTAGAATATTGTTATGAAAATTTACATGATGATGGTATACTTATCATCGCTGTACCAGATTGCGATAATCCTGAATCATTAATTGATTCCATCTCAAATCATGATCATCTTTTCCATTTTTCAAAAAATTCGCTTAAAATATTAGCAAGAAATTCTAATTATAAAATTGAAAAATGTGATTCAATGTCTTCTATAAAGGAATTGAATAAACAAAGATTAAATCGATTTTTAAAAAAAGGTAATCTAAATTTTTTGAATAAAAAAATCTGGCCTTATTATCCTTTGAAGATTACTGATAAAAATGATGGGTATGAAATTAGAATGATTTTAAGAAAACTACAGAAGAAAGTTGTTAAAAAGCGGTAACAGTGTTAACATGTTAAAATCTAAAATATAAAATGTTGTACTTAGATGAAAACATCTGTTGTTATAGATAAGAGAAATTTCTTTAATGAGGAAAAATTAAATTCACTTGGTTTTTCTTGCAGTGATATTGGAAAACCATAAAGTGATTCTAATACACAGTAACAGTATTAACCTTGTGGTAAAAACTGCTGTTTAATGAAAACAAAAAATGTAGTTATTGGTTTAGGTGAGATAGGAAAACCTATTCAGAAATTAATTTCAAAAGGTGAATTCACCATTGGTTTTGATAAAAATAAAACATTGATGGATATTAACAAATATAAAAAAAATATTAACGTTCCAACCAAAACCCTTCACATTTGTATTCCATTTACAAGTAATTTTCAACAGAATGTTATTTCGTTGTGCGACAAATTCTCACCAAAATGTCTAGTAATTCATAGTACACTATCACCGTATACTACAAAAAAACTACAAAATAAATTAACCATTCCAGTGATTTTTAGTCCAACTCGTGGTGTGCATAAACGAATGTTGTATGATTTAAAACGTTACACAAAATTTTTTGCAATAGAACCTAATGCACCAAAAAAAGCTTGGGCAATTACGGAATATAGTAAATTAATGAAAAAATGTAATGTTAAAGTAAAAAAAATGTCAGATCCTGTTACATTAGAATTAGCTAAAATTATTTGTGACACTTCATATTATGGTTGGTTAATTAATTATGCGCAGATGAGTAAGATAATCGCAACTGAAAATAATGTTGACTATGATGAAATGTGGGAATTTTCAGATGAAATTCATCAATATCTTGGTAATCGTCCCAAGATGTATCCAGGAATCATTGGTGGGCATTGTGTTATTCCTAATTTAGATCTAATGCAAAATCAAACTCTAGATTTTATTAAAAAATTAAATAAAAAGTATGTAAATAAAGTTAAAACGCGTAAATAATTTCAACAAAAAATAAAATGAAATGGAAAATAAACTAAATAAAATAATACAATGAAACTAGATAATAGGATTTTCATAGTTATTATTGCTACAATTGCACTTTATTTCATTTTTCTTGTTATTTCTGACTTGAGTGAAGTATATGATCAATTAAGTAAAATGGATATTAGTTATTTACCAATAATTTTGTTATTAATTCCTCTAAGCTGGATGGCTCTTTTTACAAGATGGAACTTATTGCTAAAAAATTCAGATATACATGTACCAATTAAAGATAATCTAAAAATATATCTGTCTGGCTTTGCGTTGTCAATTACACCTGGAAAAATTGGTGAACTAATAAAATCACAGCTGTTGAAAACAAAATTTGGAATTCCAAGGGAAAAAACTGCCCCAATAGTTCTGGTTGAACAATTGTATAATATTATAGGAATAATTGGTGTTTCAATATTTGGACTTTGGTATTTTGAATTTGGTGCACATATAATATTAATTGCTGCAGCATTACTAGTCATTGCATTAATTTTAATTTCTTCAAAAAGATTTTTTGACAAATTTTTATCCTTGTTGAGTAGGATAAAATTTTTATCCCAATACACATCAGCTTTTTCTAATTCCTATGATGTTTTACGAAAATCAACTCGTGGTTGGATTGTTGTTTATGCATCAGCACTTTCTATTACATTCTGGTTTGTAGAATCAGTAATAGCTTATTTTGTATTATTATCTTTTGGGATAGATCATCTAGAACTTCTAGGCATTATTACCACGTATACAAGCTCAATAATTCTAGGCGTAGCCTCTTTCCTTCCATTAGGAATAGGTGTTGTTGAAGGAAGTCTTGCAGGATTTTTTACTCTTCAGGGGGTTGATGTGTCAATCGCATTGACACTTGTCATTTTTATAAGAATTTTTACACGATGGATTCCAGTATCTGTTGGATTTATAGCATTAAGAATGTCTGGAATTCTCTCACTTACCGGCACAAAAGATTAGAAATAGGATGAATACTTCTCCTGATTATTCTCAAAATCATTTACCATAACATTCAAACCTTCTTTAAACGAATACTTTGGCTTAAAACCAATTTTTTCTTGTGCTTTAGTAGAACTTACACATCTTCTAGGCTGACCGTTAGGTTTTGTTTTATCCCAAATTATTTTTCCATTAAAATTCATTATTTGACAAAGATGATCCACTACTTGTTTGATTGAAACCTCTTCAGAAGAACCAAGATTAAGTGGCGTTTCATCATCATACTTTTCAGATGCTAAAATTAATCCTTCAGCTGCATCATCAACAAATAAAAAGTCACGTGTAGGTGTTCCATCCCCCCAGACAATAATAGAATCTGCATTAGAATTTTTTGCCTTTTGAATCTTTAATATAAGTGCAGGAATGACATGTGAACTAACTGGCGAATAATTATCATTTGGTCCAAATAGATTTGTCGGTATCACTACAATTGATTTAAAATTGTATTGTTGTCTATATGCTTGAGATTGTACTAGTAGCATTTTTTTTGCTAATCCATATGGCGCATTGGTTTCTTCCGGATAACCATCCCAAATTGCATTTTCATTGAACGGAATTGCTGTAAACTTAGGATAACTACACACTGTACCAAGTGCAATAAATTTCTTAACACCTGCATTTTTTGCTTCATGCATTAGCTGAATTCCCATAACTAAATTATCATAAAATAATTCTCCTGGCTTTTCACGATTTAATCCTATTCCACCAACATTACCAGCAAGATGAAATACAACATCCACATTTTTTACAAATTTCTGACAATTTGATAATTTTCTAAGATCATCCTCTTTTGAATCTGGAATAATGACATTTTCTACATTTCTGGAATGTAGTTTTTTAACTACAAATTTCCCAAGAAATCCACCTCCACCAGTAACTAGAATTCTTTTATCGGTTAAATTCATCGAGAACAGTATAAAATTCTGTTAATAAATAGTAATCTTGCGATTTGGGTGAATTGAAGTGATTATTCAAGAGTAGGATATATAGCAAAGAATTAAAACTGCATTTTAGATCATATTGAATTTCAAAGATCGTAGAATTTTGGTAACTGGTGGAGCAGGATTTATTGGTTCTGAGGTTACTTTACAACTAATTAAACTAGGCGCAAATGTTACAGTATTAGATAATTTTTCATCAGGAAAGAGAAAATATCTTCCTAAATCAAATAAATTGAGAATTGTTAAAGGAGATATTCGAAAAAAAGAACTTGTTAGGAGAATTATAAAAGATCATGAAGGGGTAATTCATCTAGCTGCATTACCTTTCATTCCTGACTCATTTTTTTATCCAGGTGAGTTTTTTGATGTTAATACAAATGGTACTGTTAATATGCTATGGAACGCAATTAAAACAAAAACTGTTGAAACCTTTGTGCATATTTCTACTAGTGAAGTATACGGCTCTGCACAATTTGTTCCTATGGATGAAAACCATCCCACAACTCCTCATTCAACATACGCTGTTAGTAAACTAGCTGGTGATAGAGCTGTATTTACACTCCATAAAGAAAATGGATTTCCAGCGGTAGTAATAAGACCATTTAATTCCTATGGCCCAAGATTTACAGAACCGTATATCATCCCAGAAATTATTAATCAGATTATTAGAGGTACTAAAGAATTAACTCTAGGAAATATTCATAGTTCACGTGATTTTACTTTTGTAGAAGACACGGCAAACAGCATGATTAAAGCCTTACAAGAAAAAAAGGCTGTTGGAGAAATAATTAATGTTGGTTCTGGTAATGAGATACAGATAAAAAATTTAGCTTCTAAGATAACTAAATTATCTAAAAGAAAAATCAAAATAAGATATGATGAAAGTAGGGAACGTCCATATGATGTAAATAGATTAATTTGTAATAATAAGAAGGCTAGAAAAATTTTAAAATGGAAACCAAAAATTTCTATGGATAAAGGTTTATTGTTTACATATAAATGGGCTAAAAAAAATCCGATCAAATTTAGTGCACCGTTTAAGAGATGGTATTACAAAAATTAATCGGGAAAAAAAATGTCAACCACAGTGATTATTCCAACAAAAAATGAAATTAGTGGCGTAAAAAAAATTCTTCCTATGGTAGATAAAAAATGGGCAGAAGAATGGTTAGTTATAGATGGTGGTTCTACAGATGGAACAATTGAAGAAGTAAAGAAATTAGATTTTAAAATAATTCAGCAAAAAGGTAAAGGATTAGGTGATGCATACAGAGAAGGAGTTAAAATAGCATCTTCAGAAAATGTGTTATTTTTTAGTCCTGATGGAAATGCAATTGCAGAAGATATTCCAAAATTGATAAAAAAAAGAGATGAAGGAGATTATGATATAGTTCAAATTTCACGTTTTGGCAAGAATGGTAAGAGTGAAGACGACACTATAATTACTTCATTTGGAAATAGAATGTTTACATTTCTTGTGAACGTATTTTTTGGTGGAAAACTGACTGATGCCCTATTTGGATTTAAAATTGTTAAAAAAGAAATTTTTGACAAAATCAACCTAGATGGAGAATTTTTAACACTTGAACAACAAATGAGTATTAAGGCTAGCAAATTACATCTTAAGATTGCAGAAATAGATGGTGTAGAACCAAAAAGAATTGGTGGTAAAGCAAAAATGCAGCCTTTACCTACCGGGGCTAGTCTAAGTTCACAAATCATCAAAGAATTTATTTTTTGGAAATCTTAGAATTGATTACTAAAAGAAATATTATACTTTTTTTAATTGCAGTTGGAACTGTTTCTCTTTTATTCAAATTATATACGATTGATTTTTCTGTACCTTTTCGTGGTGACAATCTATTTTACACATTAGAAGCTTTACAATATAGTCAAGGCGACTATTTTATACCTCAGAAAACAAATCCTGGGTGGCCACTTTTTATTTCGTCATTTTTATGGTTATTTAATTCGGATAATTTCATAGATTATTCTAATCTTGTACGCGGGTTGAGCTTGTCTATTATGAGCTTTACTATATTACCAATGTATCTTCTCGCAAGAAAATTCTTTGATCAAAAATACTCTCTGGTCACAGTAATTTTATTTGCTTTTGAACCACATCTTAATTATATAGCTGGACGGGGTGTTTCAGAGCCATTATTTATTTTAATTATGGTTTTTGCATTTCTTTTTGTACTTGACAAAAAACCAAAATACATTTTTCTTTCATTCATTCTTTCAGGTATTTTTTGGTGGATGAGGCTTGAAGGATTCTATTTATTTATAATAATTTCAATAATCTACTTGCTTAGTTTTAGAAAATCTAGAAATTTAATTAGAAATTATGGAATATGTATTGCTATATTTCTCATAATAGTCTCACCTATGTTTATACAAAGGGATATGCAATACGGTGATCCATTCTATATTTGGTATGGTGAAACCTTATTCACAGAAAATTATGCTACTGTACAAACAAGTCCAGACGATGCATCACTTTTTGATTATGTTGAGGAACATGGTATTTTATCATTTATAGATAAATTTGTCATTAAAGGAATTTCTAATTTCAGTAATGCATTAACAAACATATCATATCCTTATTTGTTCATCTTACTCCCATTTGGTATCTTATTCTCATTAAGGGCGTTTGATCAAAATAAAGAATACATCAGAGCGAATTGGATACTTATACTAACCATACTGACGACATTAGTAATTCCTTTCTCTATCATAACTGATCCCAGATTTTTGTTTGTTTTATTACCATTTTTAGTAATATTTGCAACTATTCCTATTCAGAGAATAACAGAGTATGGACTTAGTACATTCTCCTTTAATCAACATCAAAAAAATATTTTCCTGATAATAGTTATTTTACTAGTTGTTATACTATCAGGAATATTTACACACGGATATGACAAATATGGATATGGGAAACCAGACACTATAAAAGAACATGAAAAAATGGAATATGCTAAGTTCCTAGTAGATAACTTGGATGGACGAATGCTTGATGCAGGATATGTGACCGAGTATGTTAAGACTGTAAAATATACTGAGACAGCCGAACTTTTTAAAAATTATAAATCTCCTAGAGGTAAGGATCCGTTCCCAGATACTTATACGCCAGGCAGCTTGGTGATGATACGGGAACATGGAAAAACGTTAGAAGATCTTATTTCTAATGGGGAAAAATCAGGCTTGAAGTATATTGGAATTAGTGAGGATGGAGCTGACATGCTCCTATTCTTAGATGATATTTACTCACATGAAGAAAACTACCCATATTTGATCAAAATCTCTGATTCAACAGAAGAGGGCTATCAAAAGTTAAAAGTTAAAGTTTTTAGGATTGACTATCAAATATTTCATCAAAATTTAGATTAGACTAAGA
>CACIXQ010000002.1 GCA_902590655.1 uncultured marine group I thaumarchaeote | reverse complement strand
AACATATTTTGTGTCCCAGTAATTGCAACTTCTAAAGTTTCAATAGGATATTTCTTATAATAATGTGGACTTGCAATTCCTGCTGCATGTATTATATAATCAATTGATTGTTTAACATCAAGTTTCCTTATTACATCATGTTTTATGAAACTTACATTAGGGTCTTCTGCTAATTTTGCTCCTATTTGTCCAGAAGTAATCAAATTATCTACAGCTATAACTTTCACAGGATTATTGAAATAACTTTGATTAAATTTTTTAAAAACTTCAATAAAATATCTTCCCAAAAAACCTCTTGCACCCGTAATTAGTACAGTTTTTCCTTCAAAACCTTGTCTTGAATCAAGTCTTTCTGCAATTTCATCAATATCGGATTGTAAGAAAAATTCTGCCAATTAATACACCTTTAATTGTGGCAGTGGAATTATGAAATGGCCACCCAGATCCTTGATTTTTTGATGTCGTTTCATTATAGATTCAGCAAAATTCCATGCCAATATAATTACATAGTCTGGATTTTTTTCATATAATTTTTCTGAAGAATATACTGGAATATGCATGCCAGGCGTAAATAATCCCTGCTTTAATGGGCTATCATCGATTATGTAGTCAATAACTTCTGGTTTAATAGCAAAATGGTACAAAAACGTTGTAGCTTTAGCAGGAGCACCAAACCCCACAATTGATTTTTGATCGTGTTTTAGTTTTTGTAAAAGTTTCTGTAATTCATTCTTTTCGTTATTTATGTTCTGAAGAAATTTTACATAAGTTTCAAATTGATCTATTCCGATCTCTTTTTCTAAAGTTATGCAATGTTTCACAGAATCACCAATTTTACGCAAACCATCCTTCATTTGAGCAATTCCTCTGAGTGAACCACCATGACTATCCACCCTGATGGCCTCTATCAACTCCATTTCATTATCATTGAAAAATTTAATCAAAGGGATTACTGAATGATATGATATATGTTCATGATAAATTGTATCAAATAGGTTCTTCTGTATAACATCAACTAAATATGAAACTTCAAAAACAAAAATCCCGTTTGGTGTTAATAAATTTTTAATACCGTTTATCATATCTTTCATATCATTTACATGTGCAAATACGTTATTTCCAGTAATTATTTCTGCAGTTCCATACTTTTTTCGAATAGATTTTGATAATTCAAAGGAAAAAAAACCATTTAGTGTTTCAATACCGTCTGAATTTGCTTTTGAACTAATTTTTTTTGCGGGATCAATTCCCAATATCCTACTACCTTTTTCTTTAAAGAAACGCAAAAATGTTCCATCATTAGAGCCTATATCAATGACCAATGACTTTTTACTTTCTAGATAGTTATTAATTAAAAAATTTGCATATTCCTCAAAATGTTTTACGAATACTGGTGATGTTCCAGATACATAGACATAATCTTCAAATAATATGTTTGAATCGACTACATCTAATAATTGAACATGATTACAATCTTCACAAAAAAAGACATCTAATGGATAACAGTCTTGTTCTATTGATATTTTTTGTTTATCTACAAATGCATTAGCTGGTGGAGTAGGTTCTAAACTGAAGGCTAATTTTAAATTTGTATTATTACATAAACGACATGTATTTTGCCGCTTACAAGGTTCATTCATTTAAACACAACATCAGGTGAAACTAATTCTGTTCTAACAAGATCTGCTTCATATTTTGATTGAATACGAGAATTTCCACCTAAAGTTAAAAATGTTGTATCTTCATGAAAAACCATCGCATGTTCTACCATAGGAGGAGTAAAAAATAATTGCTCTTTTTTAATTTTCGTCATTTGTGGCGCCTTTTTTACTCCTACTGGTCTATAGTAATAATCAATACTACCTTTTAGAACATAACAGAAATGCCAATCTGTTTTATGATAATGATTAGCCCTAATAGTTCCTTTTTTTGAAGTAATTAGTACACAGCTTTTAAAATCAATATCTACAAGTGGTTGTATTTTACCACGTTCATCTACAAACGGTGCTTCTTGTTTGATAATAACATCCTTTGGTAAAACTATTCCATTTTTGGACAAATTGATCAAAAATTAAAAAATTTTCTCCTTTAAAAAATATACTATACTTTGTGCTTATAAATTAAAATCTATAGATTACATAAATGAGTTATCTAAAATTTAATTAGAATTACATACTTATCATTTTCCAGATTTGAAAACATCATAATCTATACTAAAGACCTTTACTCTTAATTTTTCATAACCCTCGTCTTCAGCATCAAATACTTTAGTCAGATATGGATATTTCTTTTCGTTTTCATATAGTTCATCAACAAACGAAAAGAAGGAATCACCATCTTTTGCAGACATTATATGCGTTAAACCAAATTTTTCACCATTGAAAACAAGTTCATCCATAGATTCACCATATATCATTACTCTGTTTTTTGCTTCATCTGGATAATTAAAAAATAATTTAGTTTCATCCAAATCTTCTGTAATTCTGATAGATTTGAACGTATCAGGTTCATTGTAAACAGTGGGATGGTTAAAGTAATTCTGAAAATCTGTATGTTCAAAGAGAAGTTTTGCATTTAAGTCATAAATCATAAACTTGGCAAATTCTAATTTTTCCTTCTCTAAAATAGGATCTGGTCTTTCATAATCTAGTGTATAGATGGCAGAAACAATAACTACAGAAGCAATTATTGTTAAAATTAATATATTATTTTGATTCATGGTACACAAAAATTTGTTAGTTTTGTTATACTGTAATTTCATAATTGGAATCGTGGCAAAAATACTGAAAAAAGGAAATAGGAAAAATATCAATCTTTTATCAGGAATGACTGAAAAAGCTAGAATCATTGTACACATAGATGCTATGATAAAGATCCAAATTGCAACAAGACGATTTCGATTGATACCAGGTGATTTTACTGAAAAATATAGACCTAATGGAAGTAAAATAAAAAAGTAAGGAAATGTCATTCGTGCAGCAATGGATAATACATTGTACATTCCAGTTAAGACAAATTTATCAAAAAATGATAATATTCCATTGTCAGAAATATAATCAAATGCAGAGTAAGCATCAGCCTCTATATTCACACTTCTGCTCATCGAATATTCACCAATCCATATTCTTTCTGCAATCCAATTATACATTGGATCACCAAACTGATCATATCGTTGAATTAACATTGGTGATACAATTAGGAAAACAATGACAATGTAGATGACATAATTTCTTATCGAGTGTGATGAGTTTCTAAAATAAATAAAATAGATTATAGATATTATAAGTAACATCATAAAGCCATTAGGTCGGATCCACCAAATGATTCCAGTTAAAATAAATGGAATTACAGCATATCTGTTATTTTTATCTAAAATAAAATAAAATGAACTTACTATCACAAGAATGAATAAAGGTTCTGAATAACCAAGTCCAGAAATTTGATTTAAACGTGGTTCAAATGCAAAAAGGCTTGCTGCTATTAACGATAATTTTCTGTCGAAGAATTTACGTCCTAAAAGATAAACTAATGGTATAGTTACTATGGATACACCAATACTCAGAATCCTTACTACGTTTGAATAGTCTAAGAAATTTTCAGAATTGACTAAAGAAAAAAACGGTGCTATCAAAAATGGCCATCCAGAATGTCTTTGTGGATGTTGAAGGAATTGCCCCTCGCTTATAGCGTTAGCATGTAGTGCATATTCCAATGCATCAGAATGAATTGGAAGAGAAAAATCAACCAAGGATAGCTTAAATCCAAGAGATATTAGACCAATTATTATTAAACAAATAATAATTTTCTTACCAGAAAAAGTTTCTACGTTTTTTATTTCATTATTCATTTCAAAACCTCGTAGTTTATTCTAAAAATTTTAACATGATATTGATAACCAAAATCCTTGGAATCATATTCTTTTAATAAATATGGATACTTTTCCTCATGAATAAAAACGTCTTGCAAAAATGAAGGCTGTTTAATACTATCATCCACTACCAAATATGTTAAACCTTGATTTCTTCCAAATTCAATATAACTTTCTAACGAATCGTGTCCTACTAATTCAACGAATTCAATCCTGTCCTGTCTCTCAGTACTTAAAACTGGGAAATCCTGCAAACTTGCAATTGCTGCGCTTCGGTAATATTTTGATTCTGGAATTTCAAAATCTATATGATAAGAGTGATTTATCACGTTAGTTATTTTGGTTACATCTTTAGCTATTTCGAAGGCTTCTCTTTCATGTTCATAATCTTCCATTTGATAATTCAAAAAAACCAGGCTACTACCAAGAATGCCTCCTATTAATAAAACACAAAACATATTCTGTTTTTTTAATTTTGATTCTAATTTTTTTATGGTGTAAATCGATAATATTGTAAATATAGGAAATAACACAAAAAGATATCTTGTATCTTGAAAATCTCGAGTATATGCATAAACTGCTGGTAGTAATAAAATGATGGATGTAAGAACTATGGTATTTGTTTTATAATCACGATTTTTAAAAATTGTAAATAACCCATAGGGTATAAAAAATATAAAAAATGGCATTGCTATCCAACCTAAATATTTTGAGAGGTTAAGCAAACCAGTAATAAATAAATTAAAAAATGTGATTATTTGATCTTGTTCTCCTTTTTCACCGGCACTTTGGTAATAAACTGGACCAGCTATTACATGACTAATTATTCCATCTTGACCAGTATTTTCAAATCTGATGTATGCCATTGGTGATGCCATTAAAATAAAAATTAACACACAAAAGATATATTTCAGTACAACTTTTTTCTCCTTTTTGAATCTTACAAAAAACATAATTGATAAGGCAAAAACTAACAACAAACCTTCATATCTTACCAAAGTAAAAAGCGCCGCAACAGCAAAGGAAATGTAAACATATTTTATGTTATTACTAAGAAACAAAAAAAGTGAAGTTATTCCTATTAACAGATAGAGTGATTCAGTTATTCCTAACAAGGAATTTTGAATAATAAATGGCCCAAAAGCAAACAGTGCTGCTCCAATGATAGAATATCGTTTGTCAAAAAATCTACTACATAATAAATAAACTGGAATTACTGTTAAAACTGAAATCGTTATAGATAATGAACGCTGTAAATTCATGTAATCCAAAAAATTATCTGAATTGAAAAAATAGAAAAAAACCGAAAGAAATGTAGGCCATCCATTATTTGGAAAATTAAGCGGATAACTATCCGGAAATGTGCCAGAGATGCTTAAATCATTAGCATACCAAAAATAGGATGAGGCATCATGCGTGATTGGTAATTCAAAAGGAAGATAATACACTCGAATTAATAATCCAATAATCCCAATTATAGTAAGTAAAAAAATAGGACTTTTGAAAATATTTTCTAAATTATTATGTTTTTCAGATGTTAATATTTTTTTTGAACGTTTATTTTCTTCTGACAACTACACCATCTTTCATTCATTTTCTTCATTATGTTCACTAATACCAACAAATATTTTCAAATTTCAGAATTTCCACCTTAAATTAGTTAATTAATGTTAATAATGATTCTTCATTGACTTTATGATGGAAAAGTCTTACAGTTGTTCTGGAATACGATGATGGAAAATAACTTAATATTTTTCATTTAGATTTCCCTTCCCTAACAACACTAACTAAAGAGTAAAGTAAAATTGCTGTTACTACTAGTATCACTCCGATTAATAGCGTCCCGCCTGCAATTAATGTAAGGTTTGTGTTCAACCTCCCTATCTCTGCATAATATTGCACTGCAAAAAAAGTAAACATTAATCCAATTGCAAAAAATATGAACGATGGTATACCATAAAATCTTAGAGGTCTTTCTATCGAGATATATTTCAGAGTACTAAGTAATACATCTGTTCCGTGAAAAATTGGATTCTGACTAGAAGTATCACCTTCGTACTGTATCTCAGTTGGAACTTCTGCAATTTTAAACCCAAGATTACTAGATTTGATAAGAATTTCAGTAGATATACCCATTCCAGAATCTGATGGAGTTAATTCCTGTAAGACTTTGTGATTGTAAGCTCTAAAACCACTTTGTGAATCAGTGATTTTTTCAGACAAAGATGAATTTGTTACTTTTGTAATTATATTAATTCCAAGTTTTCTATACTTTGGAGCGTTATCATGCTTATCTAAAAACCTAGAACCAATTGAAATGTCAGCTTGTCCATCTACAATTGGTTTTATCACATTCCTTATGTCTTCAATTTTATGTTGCCCATCAGCATCAATTGTTACAAGTACTTCAGAGTTGATCTCTCTAGCCTTCAAAAAAATACTACGTATTGCACCGCCATAGCCTAGATTTTTGTGGTGTTTAATGACAGTTGTGCCCAATGATTCTGCTATTATGGATGTTGAGTCAGTTGAACCATCATCACACACAATAATTTGGTCTGCTACTTTTTTTAACTCTACAATTATTTTAGCTATGTTTTTTTCTTCATTATAGGCTGGAAGACCTACTGTTATTTTCATACGATTTATCCCTAAATTTACAGTAATAATGTTGACGTATAAAATATACTAACAAGTATTTTGATCAATGCTCATATTTTTCAATATTATGAATGACCAAGTCTTGCTGCTTTTTGGAAATTGAAGGGTAGATAGGCAATGATAAAATCTGTGAGTAAGCATTTTTTGAATTTGATAAACTACCAGACACTTTAGCCATTTTTTTAAATGTTGTAAACATATGAAGTGGTTTATAATGGACAGAAGTCCGTATACCACTCTTCAATAATTTATTAAATAACGTATCTCTTGTAATGGAATATTTTTCAGTGATTCTAATTACATATAGATGATGTACATGCTCTGCATTAATTGATTTGTCTGGAACAATAATCCCATTAATATTTCCTAATTTTTCAGTATAGTAATTAGCTACTTTTTTTCTTAACGAATTCATTTTTTTAATTCTTTTCATCTGGTTGATACCTAATGACGCACGAATTTCATCAAGTCTATAGTTGTAACCAGGATTTTCTACATCATAATCCCACGGTCTTCCTTTGGCAAATCTTGACGTAAGTGTTTTTGAGATCCCATGATTTCGTGCGGAACGAATGAAATCAGCTATATTCTTGGAGTTTGTTATAACCATACCGCCTTCTATCGTTGTAAAATTTTTCGTGGGATAGAAACTAAAACAGCCTGATTGCCCAAATGTTCCTACATGCTTGTTGTTAGTTTTAGATCCAATTGCATGAGCACAATCTTCTACAATTGCAATATGATTTTTTTTTGCAATTGATGATATTTGTCTAATTTTACATGATTTCCCAGCAAAATGTACTGGAATGATAGCTTTAGTTCTGGCTGTAATTGATTTTTTTATAGAAGGGATTGAAATATTCAGATCTTCGTCAACATCAACCAATACAGGAGTTGCTCCAGTTAATAATACAGAACTTGCAGTTGCAACAAATGTAAGATCTGGAATAATAACTTCAGATCCTTTTCCTATACCAAGTGCTTTTAGTGATAGATGTAGTGCTGCAGTTCCATTAGATACTCCTACAGCAAATTTAGCCCCAGTAAATTTTGCAAAGATTGATTCAAATTTATTTAATTTTGGACCATCTGTAAGTAGACGAGAGTTTAATGCATTTGATACAACATTTTTATCATTTCTAGTAATTTCTGGTATGATGAATGGTACCTTTATTGATGCATCATTAAATGCATCTATTGTTTTCTTTTTCATATAATCAACTTACTTTTTCATAAATCCTTAACATATGTTGAACCATCTCTTGTGAATTACATGTTTTGTGTATATGTTCATAACCGTTCATTCCTAATTCCTTACATTTTGTTTTATCATTTAGCAGTTCTATTATTTTATTACCTAATTCATTAAAATTTTCTGATTCAACAAGAATTGAATTTTTTCCATCGTCTAATGTATATGGTATTCCATGAGCTTTTGTACTGATAGTTGGTTTTTTAAATGCAAACCCTTCCAATGGTGTAAGTGGTGAAAGTTCCCATCTTGATGGAAGAACTAAAAACTCACTTTCCTTATAGGCAGCAATTACATCTTCACGGGGAGGATTTTTAATCACTTCAACAACATCATCCAAGCCTATCTCATTAATCATCCTCAACATTTCGTCCTCAAATCCAAAATCCACGCCCATAATTACTAATTTAACATCTGACATAAGATGATGATTTTTTATAAGCTTCATTGCTTTCAACAAGATATCAATCCCTTTTACCTTATGAAATCTTCCTAGGAATAGAAAATATTCATGATTTATGCCATATTTCGTTTTAAATTTAATATTTGATTTCATTTTTTCCAGGTTTATTCCATTTTCAACTATCTCTATTTTATTTTCGTCAGTTAATCCAGAAAAAATCTTTTTTTCGTATTCGTTTGGGACTATGATTTTTTTTGATTGGCCTATTACAAATCGAATCATTGGAGACTGTAATTTGTAAAAAATCCGTCTAATCAATCCGCTATTTTTTAAGTCGGGATGTGTTGTGAGTCCACCTTGATCAGATATTATAAGAGGTATGTTCCTCTTTTTTGAAACTAAAGCGGCAGCATATGATTGAAAGCTTCTAACGCCTATAGTATGTATTACATCACATTTTTCTTTGAGCATATCAAAATAGATTCCTGGGTTTACATAGAACAGACCAATTGAAAACCACACCCCAGATCTCTTAATTTTAAAATTTTCAATACTTTCGACTCGTGGTAAATTTTTATTGAATGTTTTTAGGTTGTTAGCAAAATCTAAATCAGTAGTAAAAATTGTAGTATCGTGACCACTATCTGATGATTCTTTAGCTATATCCACACATAAGGCAAGTATTCCTCCAAACTGTGTTGCTGGTAACGAAGCAGGGCATACCAAAGCTATTTTCATATCAATTTGAATTCAAATCTTATGTATTTAGCATTCACTCATATTTGTTTAAACAAATGAAAGATAATTTTTGGCTATTTTGATAATTTGCTACCTTCTAGCGTAAAGAAATCCCATATCATTATAGTGAGATTTTTTTCTCACATGAAAATCAGCATTTTTAATTTTTAAAATTAAATTATTTGCCAATTCAGGTTTAGAATCGGCAAAATGATATTCAATTGCTATTTTATTAATTCGTTTCAAATATTCTGGCGGTAGTGTATCGATTATACTATATTCTGATCCTTCACAATCTATCTTAGCAAAATTACATAGATCAATTTTGTTGTCATCAAAAATTTTTTTTAATGAAATGGAATCTGCCTGAATTGATTTTGAACTTGGTAGCATGACACTATGTCCAGCATCATCATCACTAAGATACATCTTGATTTTTTTTGAATCATCATAAACTGCCAAGTTAAATGGTATAATATTTTTTATCGCATTTAATTCAAGATTTTCTAATAAAACATCATAATTTTCTTTGACTGGTTCAAAACAAAATATTTTTCCCTTTTTACAAAATTGGGATGCAAATAACGCAAACAAACCAATGTGTCCACCAATGTCTAACACAATATCGTCAGCTTCTATGTTAAAGTCATCATGTAAATACTCCTGAGTTATCCAAACATTGGTTAAAGCCATAAGATCTGTTGTTCTGGTTCTTATTTTCAATTTTAAACCATTTTTTGTTTCAAATATGACATGAGATTTTTTGGTAAGATTGAAGTAAACTAAAGGATACATATACCAATTTTTTAGAACATTCCAAGATCTAGCAAATATACGTATCTTGGTAAAGAAATCTAAGCCCATTTTCAACCGTTAAGTAGTAGAATTGCATCTTTAATTTTATTATATGGATTTTTTTACTAACACTCAGAAAGTATTATGAAGATTCTAATCACGGGAGGAATGGGCTTTATTGGAAGCAATTTAATTGATTCATTACTACAAGAAAATCATAAAATTATTGTATTAACAAAAAGTTATTCCAAGAAGAAAAATATTTCTCATATACATGATAAGATTAAAGTTGAAAAATTGGATATTACAAATCAACGTAAATTATCTGCTGTGATCAGTAGACACAAACCTGATACTATAATACATCTTGCCGGAATAACTTCTCATTCAAAATCTTTCGAAAAACCATTTGATGATATTGATCAAAATGCCAAATCTACATTATTCATTTTAGAGAAATTAAGGCAGATGAATCATAAATGTAGATTTATTCTTGGTAGTAGCTTTATTGTTGTAGGGAGTCCAAACAAACTTCCCGTAGATGAAAAAACTCCTTGTTGGCCAACCACGATTTATGGTACGAATAGATTAGCCAGTGAACATTATTGTAAGATATATCATGAAGTTTATGGTCTTGATACTGTTATTTTCCGTATAACAAATTCTTTTGGTCCTAGAGAACAGGTAATACCTACAAAAAATGCAGTAAATTTTTTGATACACCAAGCATTCAAGGGAAATAAATTAACAATTTACAAAAAAGGAAAATTTTTCCGTGACCTAATTTACATTTCCGATGTTATTTCTGGCATAAAAACTATAATGAGTAAAGGAAAGTCTGGGGATTTGTATTGGATTTCTTCTGGTAAGAAAACTTGGTTTTATCAATTAGGAGAATTATTAGAACAATTAACTGGATCGAAAGTAAAATTCGTCAAAACACCAAAATATACAAAAAAAGTCGATGTTGGAAACTTTATAGTGAATAATTCAAAATTAAAATCTCTTGGATGGAAACCTAAAGTAAATTTGAATGAAGGAGTAAAAGAAACTTTAGAACATTTCGAATCACATAAAATCAATTAATCATTTTATTTTCTGCAATATAACGACTAAATGAAGTAAATTCAAATGATTTCAGTAATTCAGACATTCTAGAATATGCTTTGTCTAAATTATGATAGGTAGTAAATTTATCCTTCCATGGTAAATCCAATTTTGGCATGAATTCCGGCGTCAGTTCCCAAGAATGAATATAAAAAGTTCCGGGCATATTGTTATTTTCATAATTTTTGAACGCATTTTTTATAATTTTAGTAGGAAGTGTTCTTAGATAAAACCCTCCACCCGCAGGAATTTTTTTACCAAGAAATGTTGTTACCAGTAAAGGAAATTCAATTATCTTTCCTGAAGAATTATTTTTTTCAAGGGATCTACTTGTAATTTTATATGGTTTATGTTCGGCATTTGGTGAGCCATACATGCTAGTTTTAGCGGGAACAATACTGCTATCATATACATAATTATTTTCCTCCAAAACATCAATTGCCCATGAACTATTATTATTAAGCGAAAATGTTGGAGCCCTAAACCCACATGATTTACGGTTAGTTAATTCCGTAAATTTTTCAATTTCAATAGAAAATTTCTCTTTAAACCCAGGAGAATCTAATCGATCATGATTCATTGTATGAAATCCAATTTCGTGATCATTTTCAATGATCTTATCAAAAATATCTGGTTGAATTTCCAGTAATTCACCTACAACAAAAAATGTTGCAAATGTTTCGTGTTTTCTTAACAAATCCAATATTTTGTCAATGCCATTTATAACAGAAGGATTACGTTTTTCATTTTTTATAGTTCGTTTAATCAGTTCTGGATGATACCAATCCTCAAAATCTATTCCTAATATATTCAATTTTTTCTCAATGATTAATTCTTTTTATTACTCTTCCCGGATTTCCAACAACTACACAATAATCAGGAATATCATGTGTTACTACACTACCTACAGAAATTACCGAGTTTTCTCCAATAGTTACACCAGCAGTGATTATAGATCCAGGAAATAAAACCGCACCAGATTTTATATTTACTTGTTCAACTTTTCTAGGAAATTCACCATTCTTTAAAAATAGATTTGCAGCAGGATTATTATGTGCAAAAATCATAACATTGGATCCAAACGTGACATTATTTCCAATGTTTACTAAATGTGGATAAACTAAATCTAATAACACGTATGGAGAAAAATGACAATTATTCCCAATTTTTACTCCACGTGATCTTTGTATGCTTGCTATAAGTCCTGAATGTGGGGAAGAATAAGCCATTGTATGTAACATCCAGGAACGCAGAAATTTCATCTTCATTCTGGTCTTTCCCATGAAACCATTAAGACCATAATATTCCATGATTTCTCTCTCGTTGGTTTCCACAGGATTGTCCATTATGCGACAATAAAGTGGCGTTACTTTAGAATCTAAACTTAACTGATAAAAACTACTTTAAGGTTAAAACTAATCATTATTTTAGACAACATATGTCTAATAACGAAAAATTATCTTATTTTTTAAACAAAGCTAAAAAATTAGGTAGTAATAATTTTAATAATAAAATTAGAGTAGCTGTACTTAGTAGTTTCACTATTAATGGTTTAGAAGAATCTTTACGTGTTAAATTATATGAAAAAAAAGTAGACTGTACAACCTATGTAGGAGGATATAATCAATTTAACCAGGAAATTCTTGATTCAAGTAGTAAATTATACAAATTTTCACCAGATATCACTTTCCTGATACTTGATACACGTAGCATATTAGGTAAGTTGTTTTATCAACCATATTCAGTTTCATCATCAGAAAGAAAGAAAATATTTGATGAGAAATTTGAAGATTTAAAAAATCTTATACATTCTTTTACTAATCAAACTCAATCAAAACTGATAGTGACAAATTTTAATATTCCTTCTTATTCTCCCTATGGAATATTTGAAACAAAAGTTGTGGATGGCTTCCATAATTCGATCAAAAAATTGAATGAAAATCTAACAAACGAGTTTTTGAAAAATGATTCTGTTTACATATTTGATTTTAATTCATTTGTTAATCAATATGGTGAGAAAAATATCTTTGACACTAAGCAATTCTTATTTGGTGACATAAAAATTTCTTTGGATTATATTTCAAATTTAGCTGATGAATTTACTGGTTATGTTTTTGCCGTGTTGGGATTAACTAAAAGATGCATAGTTCTTGATCTTGATAATACGTTATGGGGAGGAATTGTTGGAGAAGATGGTTACGATGGAATCAAACTTGGCGCTGACCCACAGGGTAATTCATTTATAGAATTTCAAAAATACTTGCTTTCTTTAAACCAAAGAGGAATTCTACTTGCAATAAACAGTAAAAATAATCCTGATGACGCATTAGATGTTATAACAAATCATCCTGATATGATACTTCGAAAAGAACATTTTGCCTGCATGAAAATTAATTGGAATGATAAAGTATCAAATATGATCGATATAGCAAAAGAGCTGAATTTTGGATTAGATTACTTGGTGTATTTTGATGATGATCCTGTTAATAGAGATTTTATGAGATCTAGTCTACCGGATGTTTTCACAGTAGAGCTTTCTAATGATCCATCTCAGTATACAACAATTATCAAAAATATGAAAGAATTCAATTCGCTAAAAATTACTGATGAAGATGCAAAACGTGGCCAGATGTATGCACAACAAAAAAACCGACAAGAATTTGAACGAAGTGTAACTAATTTGGATGAATTTCTCAAGAATCTCAAATTAAAGGTAATAATCAAAGACGCAGATAAATTCTCAATCCCTAGAATTTCACAACTAACATTGAAAACAAATCAATTCAATCTTACGACAAAAAGGTATCAGGAAGAGGACATAAAAAATTTCGTAGAGGATAAAAATATTGAGATAGGGTATGCACAAGTTGAGGATAAATTTGGAGATAATGGGATAACTAGTGTCTTCATTCTGAATAAGAGAAATCCAAAGGAGTGGCATCTTGATACTTTTCTATTAAGCTGTAGGATTATGGGGCGTCAGATAGAAAAATGCATCATGCAGCACATAATTTCCAAAGCAAAAGACAATGGTGTTACTACAATTAAAGCAAATTATCTTCCAACTAAAAAAAATAAACCAATTGAAGATTTCCTTCCAGATTGTGGATTTCAAAAAAATGAAGATGGCTGGATTATTGATGTAAACAACAAATTCAAATCACCAGATTTTATTGAAGTAATAGATGAATAATGTCTAAACGAGTTTACAGTATAATTTCAAAGGTAATGGATATACCAATATCTGAAATCAATGATGAATCTAGCCCAGAAACAATTGAGAGTTGGGATTCGTTTAATTCTTATGTTCTATTAGATGAATTAGAAACTGAATTTAAAACAGAATTTTCCATTGATGAAGTTGTTGAAACTAAAAATGTTGCAGATATAAAAAAATATTTAAAAAAACATGGAATTGAATTAAATGACTGATTTTGAAATTCACACTTTCGATGAAATTCCTATAGGATATACTAAGAATTTTTCTGTAAAAATTGATGAAAAAATGTTAGATAATTTTGCAAATATTTCTGGTGATTTTAATCCTCTTCATATGGATGAACAATACGCTAAAACAACCCAATTCAAAGGACGCGTGTGTCATGGAATGTTATTGGCATCATTCTTTTCAAGATTGATTGGAATGTACATACCAGGTAAATTTTCTTTATATTTTTCACAGTCTCTGAATTTTAGAGCGCCATGTTTCATAGGAGATGATATCAAAATTACAGGTACAGTGACAGAAAAACATAATTCAACAAAAATGCTTACTTTGAAAACTGTAATTTCTAATCAAAATGAGAATTGTCTTGTAGATGGAATTGCAAAAGTTATTGTTCGGGATTGATGATCAAATAGTATTGAAATGACTGATGGTATTGGTGTCGATATAGTAGAAATATGTAGATTTAAAAAAATAAAATATAATGCAAGGCCTAGTTTCTATAAAAAACTTTTTAAACAAAATGAAATTGATTATTGTCTTAAATTTAAAAATCCGTATGAACATTTTGCAGGCAAATTTGCTTTGAAAGAATCAGTAAAAAAATCAATAAATGAAGATATCTCATTTTCTGATATAGAAATCACCTATTCAGATTCAAAACCACAAGTAGTAATTTTCGGCAATCATAAAAACAAATACAAATTTCTAGCATCATTGACTCATGATGCGGGAGTTGCTATAGGTGTAGTAATTTCGAAAAAATTATTATGATTTTAAGATATTTCCTTTCGCCCCAATGCTTAACTTTGAAATTAGTTTATTAAAAATTACACTCGACCAATTCCGTGAAATATATTCGGAAATAAAAACTGAATTAGGAAAAGTTTCTATCAATTTAGTATCTTCAATTAGTTTCTTATTCTCCAATTCTACATATCTTTTCTTTATTTTATTCTTATTTTGTGAAATATCTAAATCAGCCTTAATTTTTGCAAGCAAAAAACCTTTAGCGAAATATGTGAGCCAAATTATAATTTCGGAAAGGAATAATTGTGATCTCATTTTTGAATATGTAGTTTTCGAATAATGCGTTAAAATACAATATTTTCTATTTCGTTCTAACCAATAAAATTTCTTTGAACTCCACTTAAGATTATAACTTTTAACATGAAAAATTTTTGCTTCTGGAACATAATAGGATTTTATACCCATTTGCGCTGCTCTCCAACAGAAATCTAAATCATCATGATATAAGAAAATAAATGGATCGAATAATCCAACTTTCTTAAAAACTTCAGCAGATGTAAAAAAACAAGTTCCTGCAGCGTATCCAATTTGTTCAATAGAATCATGCTCATTGGAATCAATAATTCCCAAGTCTCGTGAAAACCCAAAACCAAATATGTGAATCATATTTCCTGTACTTTGTAGTATGTTTTTCTCATTTAATGAGAGAATTTTTGGTTGAAAAATTCCTTCACCTTGTTTTTCATATGCAATTATGAGTTCGTGCAACCATGATGGTGATACTTCAGTATCTGGATTCATTATAACTATAAATTTTCCAGCGGCATTCCTTATTCCTACATTATTTCCCTCACAGTATCCCAGATTTTCTTTATTTTCAATTAATTTAACTTCTGGAAATTTTGATTTACATTTTCTATGACTTTGATCATTCGATATATTATCTACTATTATGATTTCGAAATTACTATAATTTGATTTTTTAATAGAATTTACACAATCTAGTAACAATTGACCAGCATTATAATTTAGAATTATGATACTAACAAGAGGCTGAGAATTATTTTCCATAATTATTGAATAAACTGAAAATTATTCTGTATTTAATATTACGAATGAATTTGTAACACTAAAGTGATATTTTTGTCCCTTCTCCAAGCAAGAAAATTTTCTTAGTTTTATCTTTATTATTACCATGTAGGTGGCAGTTTGCTGAAATGATGCTGTCTTTGATGTTTAAACCTCCGTCTATTTTACAACCGGACATTATTATGGAATTTTCTATAACAACATCAGATGATATTATTGTATTATCCCCTATGCTCACATGAGGACCAATCGTAGCAGATTTGTCAATTTTACAATTTTTCCCAATTATGCAATGACCTTTCAAACCAATCCAATCTTTACTTGATTCATCAATAATAACCGTGCTTGGTCTTGTGCAAATATGTTCTAACACTTGTCTATTTGCATTTAAAATATCCTCTGGAGTACCAGTATCTTTCCAGTAGTCTGTTATTATTTCGTAGCCGATATTGTCATTCTGTTTCAGTAAATTATCTAATGCATCTGTTATCTCTAGTTCATTTCGCCAAGATGGTTTCAAATTATCTATGATTTCAAAAATTAATGGAGTTAACAAGTATATGCCAGTTACTGCTAGATTTGATGTCGGTTTTTTTGGCTTTTCTGTGATTTTTGCAATTTTTTTATTTTCAATATCTGCAATTCCAAATCTACTTGGATTGTCTACTTCACATAGCAAAACTGTGGCATCATAACCTGATTTAGTAAAATTATCTATAAAATCAGTAATGGGTCTTTGTATAATATTATCACCTAGAAAAACAAGAAATTTTTCATTATTGATAAATTCCTTGCACAGTCTAATCGCATGTGCAATTCCTCTGGGTTCATCTTGTTCGATATATGTAAGATTTACACCAAAATTTTCTCCATTTCCATAATAATCCCTGACTTTGTTCGCACCCAAGCCACCTATTATAATAGCAATTTCTGTAATACCAGCCCCCTTAATTGATTCTATACAATATTGTGACATTGGTTTGTTCGCTATTGGTAAAAGTTGTTTTGGACCAGTATGGGTCAATGGTCTTAATCTAGTTCCATGTCCACCGTGAAGAATAATACCTTTCATTTTAATTACATACATCACATAAAATTAAATCTAATTTTTCCAAGGCGTTGGATCTAATATTTTCGGCGATAATTCTTTCCAGATTTCTTCATGGTTTAGATACCATTCAACAGTTTTTTTAATACCTTCTTCAAAACCAATTTTTGGTTTCCAACTCATTTCTTTGTAAATTTTGCTTGAATTCATACTATATCTAAAATCATGGCCAGGTCTATCTTCTACATATTCAATCAAATCTTCAGATTTTCCCATAATATCTAATATCTTTTTTACAATTGTAAGATTATCTATCTCATTATTTGCAGAAATATTATATGATTGACCAGATTTACCATCTAAAAGTAACGACATGATTCCATTACAATGATCATCTACGTGAATCCAATCTCTAATGTTTTGACCTTTTCCATAAATTGGAATTTTTTGATTTTGATTTGCTAAAATAATTGTTTTTGGAATCAATTTTTCTGGAAATTGCCTTGGACCATAATTATTAGTACATCTAGTAATTATTACATCAGAACCATATGTAATACAATACGAAGATATTAGAAGTTCAGCTGCTGCTTTAGTTGCAGCATAGGGGCTAGATGGATTGAGCTTTGATTCTTCAGTTGCTGTACTAGATGACAAACTTCCGAATACTTCATCAGTAGAAATTTGTATCATTCGTTTTTTTTGCTTAGTTATTATATCTAGAATAGTAAATGCCCCTCTAATATTAGATACTAAGAATGGATTTGCATCGCTAATACTACGATCAACAAAAGATTCTGCTGCAAAATTTACAACCAAATCACATTTATCAATAATTTCTTCCATAAATCGCTTATTTGTTATATTTCCTTTTACAAATTGATATTTTTCATGATTCTGAATTTCAGATAGATTTCTTCTGTCTGCACCATATAATTCTGCATCCACATTAATTACTTCAAACTCATTAGATTCTTTTAATAATTTTAAAATAAAATTACTACCAATAAATCCTAGTCCTCCAGTAACAAGTATTTTCATACTATGACCACTCTATTAGCCTAATAAAATATTTAGATGTAATCATCTGTATCCTTGCTGATCTTTAAATCCAAACTTTTATTGAGTTAAAATAACTGATTTAGATTATTGAATCAGCATGATATTATAACTACACTTGAAAAGCATCCCACTAAGGATACAGATGATGGTCATGTTAATGGTTCACTAACTGTAATTTGGAGGGATTGGGATAAAATTTTAAAAAATGAACCAAAAATGGTTTATGTCAGTTCTGTAGAATCTGGTGAAATTAAAGGACCGCATATACATACAAAAAGGAATAGCTATTTTACATGTATACATGGAAAAGTGATTTTTGTAGTTAAGAATGAAAAAAATGATTATATCGAAATTGAATCAAGTGAAACAAATCCAGTTCTAGTTCATGTTCCAAAAAATGTTGCTTCAGCACATGTGAATATATCAAATGATACATCAAAAATTCTTGCATTAGCGGATTTAGCATGGAAACCAAATGATAATGAAATGGAAAATACAACATTTGATGATTATGATTGGAAAAAATGGAAAAAACCAAACAAATAATTTGTGTAGATGTTTCAATAAAAATTGAGACAGTTAAAGAATTTCTAATTAAAAATCCTAGTGTTAAAATTATTTCGTTTGACTACGAATCACACAGTATTTTAAAAAAAGAAGGAATTACACATGAAATATCAGAAAATTTTCTTAAAGGAAATAATTTTGATTATATACAAAAGCAAGTTTATGAAAAAGTTAAATGGTATAATGAGACATTAGCTAAAAAATATCTCACTTATGAAGGAATTAATCTAGGTAAATTAGTACACGATGAAACTCATTCATTTCTCATACCGATCTTCAAAAAATTCCATGAAATTTTAAATATCTATAATACTTATCCCGATCATTTTTTTACCTCTTCGTATGAATTGTACAAACTTATTTCTATTCTAACAAAGCAAGCCAATAAAATTAATTCAGCTGATGAAATACCATTAAAGTTTGCCCATGATAAAGTCAGATTAAATATAAAAATTGGTCATAAACACTCTATCATTGTTATTCCACATTCATTTTATCAAAAAATTAAACAGGTATTAGATCTATTTTTACATGTAAATTTTAATGTAAATAAAAAAACCACCAACAAACAACATTCAACATTATTTGTTGAATTTGATCCCATAAAATTTAGTGATTTTATTTTGGAATCAAAAAAAGCACATACAGAAAAAATATTTTTTGGAAGAAGAAGACCACCAGTTTTTAATCTAAAGACTTTTTCACTCTTCAAAAAAACTAATTCTAAAATTATTACACATTTTTCATTAAAAAACAAAAAATTTTTTAGTGATACAAATCAAAAATTAGAAATTAAAAACAATATTAAATCATTATGGTCAGAGGAAACATTTTTGAATTCATTTTTTTCAATTGATAAAATTTCAATCTGGGCTGTAATAAAACCATATTTTCTAGAATTACTTGAAAATAGATTGGATAATTTACTATCTGAAATTGAGTTAGTAAAAAACATGTTTCAAGAATATGAATTTAATAAAATCTTATTACTTTCTGAAATTGGGTTTACTGAGCAAATTATAGGACATTTTGCAAGGAAATCTAGCATTCCAATATTTCTTCTCCAACATGGATGTTATTATGAAACTGCACAGAAGGGGTTAGTGATCGATTCACAAGGAGTTTTTCCTTCCAATTCTGATAAATTCCTTGTTTGGGGAGAATCTACAAAACAAAATGCAATTACTTATGGTGAAATTCCCGAAGAAAAAATTGAAGCGCTAGGTTGTATTCGTTTTGATAATTTGCAATTTAAAAATTCTAGCAACAATGATTATATTTTATTTGCTATAACAGGTCCAGAACCAGAATTCATTCATGGATTATCTACAAAAAATATAGAGGAATATGTTGATACAATAAAAAAAATCTGTGAAATTGTTAATCAGACAGGAAAAAAACTTATCATCAAATTACATCCATCGCCAGATGCATTAAACGTTAAAGATATTGTTAATAAAATTGATTCTCAAATAACTGTTATAACCAGTGGTAATATTGGAACCTTAATACCATCTTGCAGTGCTTTAATAGTTCTTGAATTAACAACTTCAATTATTGAGGCCCAGCTACATCATAAACCTGTAATTTTTGTTGAAACTATCAATTACGATTCATTATTAGGAAGACCTGAAGTCTTAACTTCTGAATCTGTTGAAATAACATTGATAGAGGAACTTGAAAATACTTTAAAAAAATTATTTAATGATGATAAATTTAGAAAAAAATCTATCCAAAATTATCAAAAATTTATTACAAATTATATTACAAACCTTGGAAGTGCATGCAATAAAACCTGGTCGTTTATAACAAAAGAATAATTTTCTCTAAATATGTTCTAATTTACAATTTGAAAGTTAGCTCTTTGGAATTTTATCTATTCCAGGTCTTCCAAAATCATTATTATATGGTTTAACTCTAAATTCACCTGATAAAGTTAGATCCTGTGTAGGCTCCCAGATTCTACAAACACTTGCAAAAGAGTATTGGTTTGTAGTATTTGGTGTTGATGTATGTATCAGATTTCTTTCAAATAAGACCAAATCTCCTCTTTTCGTTATTGCAGGAATTTTCTCAAATTTTTCTGCAATAGAAGAAGGCACTTCATATTGTACAAAGTAATTTTTTTTACCAATAGAATCTACATCATATCCCTGGTATTCAATAAATGGTACATCAGTTAATTTGTGAGACCCCTTTCCCATAATCATATGGCCGTTTTCCAAATTTTTATCAAAGAACATAGGCAAGTATGCATTCAAGAAATTCTGTCGTTTTGGATAAAAACTGACTTCCGTATGCCATTTGTATAATAGACGCTTGGTGTTGGGTCTATTAATTAACAGCCCTAAATCATCAAACAAAACAATTTCCTTTGGGCAATTCAATAATTGTGAAGCAATGTTGATCAATTTTTGATTCAAAGAGAATTCCTTGACAAAATATGATTGTGAAAGGATCTTTTGTACCTGATATAGTGCTTCCTTGTCTTTTTCTTCTAATAATTCAAGGATTTTGATTAAATCGTCTACAGTTGAATATTCTAAAAAATTTATTCCTTTATGCAGTTTTTTTCTATATTCTAAAATTTTTGATGCCTGAATTGCATACATACGAATAAACGCAGTTTCTATTTTTTGAAGATCCTCATGTGAAAAAAAGTCTTTTAGAATTATATATCCATCGTCAAAAAATTGATTTTTCTGAAGTTCTGTAATATTTTGTTGCATAATTATCATTTAAAAATTATCATAATTAGTTTTTTCGAGGTTTCCCAATTCATCTCGTAATAGATTCCCATTACTGTCTTTTTTGAATAGTTCTTTATTCGTAAATTTATCAGCGATCTTAAAGAATTCATCCCTGCTCATATTCCATTGCTCCAAAAACTCGTTAAGATATTTTTCCGGCAATTTACCCTCATATTCTCTAACTAATTTCATAGCCTCTTCTCTATTGATCCAATTTAATCTAATTTGAATAGATGCGTTGTCTGTCGATCTACCATAACCAAATTTCAGCCACTTAAAGTAATCATGTATTCCTTGAATTTTATTATCAAGATTCTCATAATTAGTGAAAGTTCCTTCTGACGGTCCCTCGTGTAATGTAAAACCTAATTCACGCACTTTTTCTAACTGATTTTTAATATTCCATTTGAGAAAAGAGCCAAGAAAGATTCCAGTCACACCAACTCGTTTTATTTCATCATCGGGTGGATAAATATACGGATTAAGAAATTTTCGATCAATACCATATTGTAACATTACTTCTGGACCAAAATAAGAATTAGATTGACCGCCAACTCTCGTTCCATATTCTTTGCACCATTTGCTATCAAGATAACTATTTGTACTATCCTCTAATGGTCCTCCATATTCTGCCTGGGGATTCTCTCCCCAAACTATTAATGGAATGTTATAACGTACAGCTACTTGTACTGGGACAGTAAAAATTCCAAAATGCTCAGGCCATTGTGCATCACCAAATTCAATCAAAGCAATTTTTTGCATTTTTTGGCAAATCTCTGGGTTTGGAGTAAATTCCAAACAGTCAACACCCAATCTTTTTAGATTTTCTAAATTTTTTCTTCCTAAATCCGTAAATTCAGGAAGATGATAACTTACACATAAGGGGTTTAATCCAAACTCTTCTTTTACCATATAAGTTTGATAAGTGGAGTCTTTTCCTCCACTAACTGGTATAACGCAATCATAATTGGAACCATCTTTATTTTTAAATTTATTAAAAATCTTGACTAATTCTTCCCTTCTTGATTCCCAATCAGTAGTATCTTTAACATTTGCAAATCTACATGCATCACATATTCCTTCTTCATCAAAAGTTAGATCAGGTTTAGTCTCTGGATATACACAATTACGGCAATATTTTATCATAAACAATTTGACTAAATTAGTATAATATAGTTATACTCTCTAATACTAAGCAAGGTTTTTTAGAATAGCTTAAAATGATGATTTTTAGTAAATTTAGATAGTGATGCTAATATTCAAAGTAAGTCTTCTTGATTTGAGGATAACGTTGATTGGACATGTATAATAGATTTTCAAGTAAGTTAAAACAAGATGTTAGAGATGAAAAAGAAGATTAAACTTTTTGATCCTATTATTGGAAATGAAGAAGAAAAAAGTGTTATCAATGTATTAAAAAGTCATTTCTGGGCATCTGGATCTGGTGAAGGTCATGTAAAAGAATTTGAGACTCAATTTAAAAATTATATTAATTCACGTGATTGTATAGCAGTTAACAGTGGGACCGCTGCATTAAATTTAGCATTATCATTAGTTGATTTAAAAAATAAAGAAGTGATCTTGCCTTCTTTGACATTTGTTTCTACTGCACATGCAATAATTCAAAATGGTGGTAAGCCTGTTTTCGTTGATGTAAACACCATCACAAACAACATTGATCCAAATGAAATAGAATCTCATATAACAAAGAAAACTGCATTAATTCTTCCAGTACATTTTGGTGGATTACCATGTGATTTAAATTCAATTACAAAGATATGTAAAAAAAATAATTTGGCATTAATTGAAGATGCAGCTCATGCCGCGGGTTCGGAATATAACGGTAAGAAAATTGGTTCTCATGGAGAATTTGTATGTTTTAGTTTTCATCCAGTAAAAAATTTAGCTATGCCAACTGGTGGCTTAATCGCAGTAAACCATAAAAAACATAAGAGTTTCAAGAAAATTTTGAATTCTAGACGATGGTGTGGAATTACTGATAGGGATGATGTAAATTATGATGTAAAAGGTCCTGGCTGGAATTATTATATGAACGAGTTTTCTGCAGCAATAGGAAAAATACAATTAAAAAAATTAAATAAATTAAATAAAATTAGAAAAAGAACTGCAAAAATTTATTCACAAGAGATTGAATTGGAATCTACGATGCCTTTTGATGATCGTTGTTCCTATCATTTTTTCTGGATTCGTGTTAAATCTAGGCATAAATTTCGTAAACTTATGAACGATGCTGGTATTGAAACTGGAACACATTACAAACCAATTCATAACATGACATTATTTGCAAAAAGAAAATATCTTTCGAATACTGAACTTATTGGAAAAGAAATTGTAACAATACCTACTCACCCAAGTTTATCTCAGAGTGATATTGATTACATTATTAAAAAAATTAATTTTATTAATTCATCAAATATCTAATCACTATATAATTCGAATCTTATCTACGAAGTATTTTTAGTTAGCAATCAGATGTTCTTTTTATGTCTAAGAAAGTAATTTTCTGGTTAGATGCTGATCTAACACTTTTTTGTATGGCTTATTTTTTTCAAAAAAAAACCCCTTCTGATTTATATGCTATTATTGATATAACGAATAAGCCAAAGGTTTTTTTTGAAAATCAAACACTAGTAAATTTCGTCAAAAAATGGTTTTATCATGACCATATTAACTCAATGCTTGAACCAAATTTAGATTGGTTGAAAAACTTCGAAAAAAAATACGATATTGATTTACAAGAACTAGGTTCAAACGATCGAATTCTTAATCACTATAATGAATATTACAACTTCTCAAAAAATCAAATTCAATCAATTCTTGAGCAGGAATGTAGATTATTTGAAGAAATTTTGGATGAAGTAAAACCTGACTTCCTCATAACCAATGAAACTATGTTACAACCTCAGCATTTATTCTATAAGCTCTGCCAAAAGCATAGTGTTAAAGTCCTTATGCTAAATCATGCAAACTGGAGAACATTTTGTTATATTTCTGAGGAGCGTCATAAAATAGACAATGTGCATAGCTTATCCATAGATAATTCAAAAAAATATACTTTTCAAGAACTCCAAAAAATTCTAGAAGAATCTAATGTTGCAAAGTATCATACAAAATTCCATAAACAAACAAAAAAATCTAAATCTTCTTTAGTAAAGGCTGCATTTGAACTATTAATTTTGTCTAAAAATAATAACATAAAAACACACTATACATATTATGGTCGAACTAAACTTCGAGTTTTATCCAAAGAAATAATTTCACGTATTGAAAAAAGAAAGCGTGAAAATTTTATTAATAAAAATCTTTTACATTTTGATGCAAAAACAAAGCCTTTCATTTATCTTCCACTACATCAAGAACCTGAACGTTCATTATTAATTGCTGCACCAAAGTTTTCAGATCAAATTGAAACAATTAGACAAGTTGCAAAAAATCTGCCTCTTGGCTTTGAATTGTATGTAAAAGAACATCCCACTCAGGGTCCAGCGAGAAATTGGAGAGATATTTCTTTTTATAAACAAATACTTAACATTTCTAACGTAAAATTATTTCATCCTTCTACTAACTCAGCATCACTAATGAAAAATTCTGAATTAGTCATATCTGTAGGTGGTACATCCTGTTTTGAGGCTGGATTCTTTGGAAAACCCTCTATAACATTTGCTGATTTAGGATATTCTTTAATCCCAACAGTAAAGAAATTAAATTCGTATGATGAACTTCATGACGCGATCAATCAGTGCATTAAAACTACTGTTGAACCAAATTATATTAAAAAATATGTTGA
The DNA here is from genome assembly GCA_902590655.1 of uncultured marine group I thaumarchaeote. Lineage (GTDB taxonomy): Archaea > Thermoproteota > Nitrososphaeria > Nitrososphaerales > Nitrosopumilaceae > Nitrosopelagicus. Next base: position 47,642 of record CACIXQ010000002.1, on the reverse strand, counting down.
TTTGATTGAGAAGAATTCTTTTAATTTCAATATTCTTGATTTTGTAGCGAAATATTCAAACTGGTTTTATTTTTCAGGGAATCTCGTTGATGTTTCAATCGATGAGGGACAAATGAAATTATTTTTGTTGAAGAATGAACAAATTCTGGAAAAACTATCCTCTGAATTTATAAAAAAATTCAATACTATAACAATATAATTCAAGAAAAATTATATCTTAATTAGAATATATTATTTTTAATATTAAATATTTAATTTTTCTAGCGTTCTAATACTACGAATCACACTCTTGAGTTGTTGGGTATCTATGGATGTTGAAGCATCAGGCCCCTTAGAATTTTTTAATTTAACATGTTTTTCAATTATAATATTTTTTGCTCCTTGGTTCTTTTTTAGTACACTAAAAACAATTGGTGCAATGATTCCTAATGTGTGATCAGAAAATCCATCATATTTTTTTACTTCATTCCATTTTATTTTACTAAATTCTGTAGGATATTCTGATATACAGTAACAAAAAATTTTTTTGTTTTTAGAAAAAATTTTTTTAATTTTATTTTTATTTCCACCCATTCCCATACTAATTATGATCGGTTTTCTTGTTATAGCTTCTTGTTGTAATGTCTCATATGAATATGGATCTTTAAGCAAACATGTTCTTGACGCAACTTTATACATTTTTACATTTAATGAATCAAGAAATTCAACAGCTTCTGGATAGAATAAACTACAAAAAAAATCAATATTGTTTCTGTCTGAGAAACTTTTAATTTGTTTTATTTTTTCAAAAGTAAGCTCAGATTTTTTTATTTGTTTCCAATTAGGGTGTTTTTTATCATACAAATCAGATGCCCTCCATACTTGAAATTTTACTGCATCTGCACCAGCCCTTTTACATTCTTTTATGAGTTTTTTTGCTTTGGTAACACTACCTTCCCAATTTGATGCAATCTCTGCTACAATTGTAACTTTCATCATTACTATAATTCGTTCACAAGATTTATTCTTTAGCCATACTAAAAAAACTAAATTGGCTAGGAATAAATCGCCGATAAAATTAAAGCATGTTTCGAAATCGGATTACCGATTTTTGTATAATCTCCTTATGGAACGTGATTCAGCTCAAAATATTTCTCATAAAAAAATGCCTACTTATAATCAACATGTATCATTTGTTTCCTCAAAGCCTTACTCAAAATGGTATGTAATATTATATGGTGTGAATAAAGCAGGTTCGATTTATCTTACACCACAAAACGAAATAGGCATTTTTATAAAAAAATCTTTTCAGAGTAAGCGAATTGGAAATATCGCATTATCCAAAATGATTCAAAAAAATCCCAAAAAAAGATACCTAGCTAACGTTAATCCAAAAAATAGGAAGTCTATACAATTTTTCAAGAATCATGGGTTTAAACTAATTCAATATACGTTTGAATTGAGTGAAAAAGAGAATTGATTTCAGTTTAATAATCCTGAATTTTCTATTATTACCTTAAGGTCTTTTAGAGAAATTTTTTCAACACTGTCTGAGGAATATTTCCGTATACCCTCTATTTTCTTAACATCCTGATAAGATTCTTTTACATTTTCTTCGTTAAATAATGTGTATAATGGGCTTACAATTACATACATATTTTTAAAAATCCAACTATACTTGATTTCATCTTCATTGATCAATGTTTCGTGGAGCTTTTCACCTGTACGAATTCCAATAATTTTTTCACCTGTATCCGTTAATAATTCTGTTAAGGCGTTTTTAACATCAGTGATACTGTAAGCAGATAATTTTGGAACAAAAATTTCTGATCCCTTGGCAAATGTTACTGCATTTATGATTAGATCCAAAGCCTCATTCATAGTAATGCTGAACCTAGTCATTTGTGCATCAGTGATAGTAATTGGTTTGTTTGCTTTAATCTGTTCAATAAATTTTGGGATGACAGAGCCACTACTACCTAAAACATTTCCGTATCTAACTGCCAGGAAAACAGTCTGATGTTTTTCTCGGTTTAAATAATTATTTGCTGCAACAAACAGTTTTTCCATCAACAGTTTTGTTGAACCATATGTATTTAGTGGAGAAACAGCTTTATCCGTTCCAATACACACTGCTTTTTCTACATTATTCTTTAAACATGCATCAATAACATTCTGTGTTCCAATCACATTTGTCTTAATAGCTTCAAATGGATTATATTCTATTTTTGGTACATGCTTCAGTGCAGCTGCATGAAAAACAATATCAATGTCTTCTAATGCCATTTCTAAACGCTGGTAATCACGAACATCACCAATAAAGAAACGTAATCTCTCATCTTGAAATTTTGATTCCATCTCAATTTGTTTATGCTCATTTCTGCTGAATATCCTTATAGTTTCAACTCCCAAATCAAGAAGACGTTGAGTTAAAGCTTGACCCAAGGAGCCAGTACCACCTGTGATCAATATTTTTTTCCCTTCAAACATGAAAACAATATTCAAAATGGTCTTATTAAATTGAATGTAGAATTTGATAGTGCACAAAAATTTTGTTTTTAGGCTTAAGTAATTAAATGGTTTTTTTGATTAAGCATGTTTATCAGCACCATGCTTAGTAACTATTTAATTCATCGATTTAGAGAAAAAGATATGACATCATCAAATACAATAAAAAAATCAATCGTTAACAGTGCGAATACTATCTCAAATTCGACTGATCTAGCATCTGATATAGAATTATCTATAAATTACATAGTTACGGCAATTAAAACAAAACATAAGATAATACTTCTAGGAAATGGTGGTAGTGCTGCAGATGCACAGCATATTGCTGCTGAGTTACTAGGCAGATATAATTTAAAACGACCAAGTTATCCTGCGATAGCATTAACCTCTAATTCATCCACTATTACTGCATTATCTAATGATTATTCTTATGATGTGGTTTTTAGTAGACAATGTGAAAGTTTAGTGAATAAAGGTGATGTTGTTATTGGAATTTCAACTAGTGGAAACTCTGTCAATATTCACAAAGCATTACAAGTGGCAAAAAAACGTGGTGCGGTAATAATAGGTATGCTTGGTAACAATGGAGGGAAGATTTCCAAAATTGTTGACGTATCAATAATTGTTAACTCTAAAAATACTCCTCATATACAAGAAGTTCATAGAGTAATTTACCATATAATATGTGAACAAGTAGAGCAAATTCTGACTAAGGGTGTTAAAAAATGAAAAACTTGTTTTTGGTTAAAGATAAAATTGTTATAGTTACTGGAGCCAATGGTGGAATTGGAAGAGCTATATCAAGAGGATTATCAGAAAATGATGCTATCGTTTATGGAATTGATCTCAAAACACCTAACACTAAATCAGGAAATGTCTTTTACCATAAATGTGATGTTTCAAAACCGAAACAATTTACAAAAATCTGTGAAACTATATTTAAAAAACATAAACATATCGACGTACTTGTTAATTGTGCTGGTATTTCCTTACCTAATCACAAATCTAACCAACAATATTCTCAAAAAAACTGGTTGAAAACGATCGAGGTTAATTTAACAGCTAGTTTCTACTGTATGCAAGCAGTAATTCCGTATATGATGAAAAATAATCAGGGCTCAATCATTAACATTACTAGCATTAATGCTGAATTAGGATTCCCAGAAAATCCTTCCTATGTTGCATCAAAGGGTGGACTTAAAATGTTAAGTAAATCATTTGCAAAAGATTGTGGTATACATGGAATACGTGTAAATAATATCGGTCCAGGTTATATTAAAACAGACATGACGAAAAACTCGTTTAAAAATAAGAAACTAAAGAAGACAAGAGAAAAACATACTATGCTAAATAGATGGGGTACTCCAGAAGATCTTATTGGGCCTACAATATTCCTTGCATCGGATAGTTCTAGATATGTAACTGGTCAAGACATCTATGTTGATGGAGGATGGTTAGCTAACGGTCTAGTTAGTGACTAATGGTACACTATACGATGAAACCTATTTGTATTATTCCTGCGCGTGGTGGATCCAAAGGAGTTAAAGGGAAAAATATCAGAAAATTAAATGGTCGTCCATTAATCAGCTATGCTATAGAAAAAGCAATCAATTCGAAGATTTTTGATGAAGTTTTTGTTTCTACTGAAAATAAAAAAATTGCAAACATTGCTAAAAAATTTGGTGCAAAAATTCCATTTTTACGACCAAAATATTTAGCGAAAGATAATTCTGATATAGGAGACACATTACACTATACAATAAAAAATCTTTTAGAGATAGGTTATGATTTTGATTCTGTAATGTTATTGGATTGCACTTGTCCGTTTGTTGACATTAAGGATATGAAAGGAGTCTGGCAACTCTTTGTAAAATCTCAGTGTGATACTGTATATTCTGGCATACTTGCACATCCAAATCCTTACTTTGGTATGGTAGAATTAAATTCAAATGGATTCTTATTTACGCCTAAAAAAACAAAAAAAATTTTATACAGACGTCAAGATGCACCAAAAGTATATGGTCTTAATGCAATTGTAATGTTTAATTCTAAAAAATTCATGAGAACAAAAAAATTGCTAAGCAATAAATCTAAGATTTATGAAATTTCTAAGCTCCATGGACATATGATTGACTTCGAATATGATTTTCTTGTAGCAGAATTATTAATGAAAGAATTTAACAAAAAAAAACATAATTAGTTTATAGATTTCGTAATTTTTTCATTACTGGGATTTCAGAAGGCCAGATTTTTTTTACACCATCTCCCATTATCAAATTAATCCTTCTCAAATCTCTAACTAATCTGATTAGACCCTGTGGTTCGAGAGACGCTGCTTGATCAGAACCATACATACTTCTATCTAATGTGATATGTCTTTCAATCGATGTAGCACCTAACAATACAGCACTAATACAAATAAGATATCCTGTTGATTCATGTCCACTATATCCTATATTACAGTTAAACTCTTTCTTTAAAGTTTGAATACATCTCAAATTTGCCTCTTCTAGTTTCATAGGATAAGAACTATTACTATGTTGTAATTCAAATATACAATTTTTTTCCTTAAAAATATTTACAGCTTCTTTTATTTGTTCGATAGTACTCATTCCTGTTGAAATAAAAGTATGTTTTTTTTCTTCAGCAATTACATTCAATAATTCATGATTTGTTAACATAGCTGATGCTACTTTGTTATGTTTAAGATTGAAATCCCTGAGAAATAACTGACTGTCAGTATCCCAAGAAGATGCATACCATTCAATTTCATTTTTTCTACAATAATTATCTATTTCATCATATTCCTTTTTACTAAATTCTAATCCTTCTTTTTGTTCTCTTGTAGTCGTGCCCCATGGACTTTCCCTGGGGGAATCCAATTGCTCTTTAGTGTATACTTTATCAATTGTTCTCTTTTGAAATTTTACAGCATCACATCCTGCAGATTTAGCACTATCAATCAATCTTTTTGCAATTTTGATATCACCGTTATGATTTATTCCAATTTCTGCTGTAATGAATACCATAACAAAAAAAATAATTTTTTTAATAAATATGTATTCAGTATGATTTCTTAGTGTTAAACTCTGATCATACTAATAAATCTGCAATTTCCCTGAATGCGCCCTCCCCACCATTTTTTGTACAGACATAATCAACAATTTTTCTGACTTTCTTAATACCATCTTTAGGCGTAGCCGAAAAACCTACTTTTTTTAACAATTCAATATCATTTACATCATCACCTATGTAACCGACTTGATCTACAGACACTTTGTATTTTTTACATATTACATCCACAATTTTCTCTTTGTTTTGAATCCCATCAAAAATTTCTGCAACTTTCATTTTTTTTGCCCATTTTCTAACCATAACAGTCCTTTCTTTTGTTACGATGATTGTAGGAATTCCTTTTTTTCTAAGTAATGTTACACCCATTCCATCTCTTGTATGAAATTTTTTCATAAAATCTCCTTGTGAATTATAGTACATTCCACCATCGGTAAGCACACAGTCAACATCTGTGAGTAAAATTTTCACATTTCTGGGTTTTCTCATTTTTTCCATCAAAGTTTGAATAATATTAACTAATTTTATTTCTTTTGAGTAAATCGTCTATTACAAAAAAGACTGCTTGCAATGTAGAAGATAAGACAAACGCTATTGCTACACCAATGATTCCGTAAGTTAAACCTAATAATAAAATGCCAGATATGAATGACGATATGCTAATTATTCGACCAATTAGTATTGTTCTGCTTTTTTCTGTTCCAAGTAATTTTGAATAGTAAATCTGTCCAACGGTAGCAGGAATTACGCAAATACTCATGATTTGAATTGCGTCTACCGTTCCTGTATATTTAGGAAATAATTCGGGAATTATTAATGGTAATATAGTGATTCCAAAAATTGCAATTGCTATTGAACTAAAAAAAGTGAATAGTTTTAATTTTTTATTTGGATTACCACTAGCATCGTGAGTTAGAATGTATTTGAAAATTGTGCTAGATAATAATATTAGAACTGCCCAAATTTGAAGTGCTAGGGCATAATTACCTAAAAGCGTAAGTCCAAGTATAGGAGCAATTATAATTTTATCTAAGTTACTTCTAAAGCCTCCAAATAAATTTAGAGAATAATTGGTTATGATAAACTTTGATCGTGAGGACAGAAGTGTAAAGTCAGTTTTTGATTCTCTAAAACCTCTAAAAACAAATATTACGAAATGGACATAAGACAATGCTAGTGCAAAAATTATTCCTTCAACTCCAAAAATATAGTAAAAACCAAGACCAAGAACTAGTGTAAGAATCTTTTGTGTTAAAATATATTTTCCATATGAATTAAACAGTTTTTGACCAAGTATGTACCCAATAGCTAGATCATTGATAACGAAAGCTAAAACAAGTAATGCAGCATCTATTCTATAAAATATACCAAAAATTACAATTGTTGTTACTATACCAGCACTGACAGACAACAGGAAAAGTGTAGAAGTAATCTTAATTTTTTTGGAAACATAAACTGTTACAACATCACGAGTACCAATCATTGAAATAATATATGCGATACTAGCAATTGCTATGAAATAATGTAGTTCTCCGTATATTTCAACATCTAAGAGTGTAGCAAGATAGAACCAAAAAAACGCAACAACTCCGGCACCGACTATATCTGAAATTCCTATCTGAGATATACTCTTGAAACTATTAGTTTTATTTGGTTCTGTCATTGAATCAAACCTAGATTGATTTTTCCATTATGGAATTCACTGATAGAAACAAAATATCACTTTTCAAATTTTATTTTTATATTAGATTTTAGGTTATTAATCTTGAGTATCAATAATTAGTGATTTATGGTACCAATTATCCATTATATTTTGAAACATTACTTGATTTGAACAAAATAAAAAGATAATAAACTTAAAATACAAATTTTAAATTTTTTTATTAATGAAACCCAACATTTTATTTATCGGAATTGATTCATCTAGGGCTGATAAATATTTTGGAAAGAAAAAATCATCATACACTCCCAACATAGATAAGTTAATTCAGAAGGGAGTATATTTTGAAAACAACATTAGTGTTGCCGATGGAAGTTATACTTGTATGGGTAGTGTCTTCACATCATTGTATCCATTTCAAAGTGGATTGACAACTGTAAAGTCCTATTCAAAATCCACAAAAATATTTGATAAATTTCGTCAGCTTGGGTATAGTCTTTATGGAACCGCTCCTTGCACACCATTTTTTATTAATTTACTTAAAGACTTTGATGAAAAAGAAAATTTTCCTAAACCAGGTTTTCTTTACACTGATTCACCGTTACAGAAGACAGAAGCAATTACTGGACCATTAATTCTTGATAGACTAAAATCTGGTAAGATGAAAGAACCATGGTTTAATTTTATTTTCTTAATGGATTTACATAGAAGTGTTAAATATGGAATTCCTAAAGAATTTTTTTCTGAACAATATGGCGATACGGATTATGATAAAATGTTGTCTGCAATTGATGTTTGGCTTGGAAAATTTCTAGAACATGTAGATCTAAACAATACTATTGTTATTCTTACAGGGGATCATGGTGATTTTCTTCCAACTAAAAAAGTTGGTTATGAAATGACATACATTCCATCATTATTTGATCCTGGAAGAAAACTTAAAAAGAAATTACCAAATTTTTTGCATGGAATTGCATACAAATTGTTTCTTATTGTCAGGTTTCTAGCAGTTCCTATAAGAAATCTTTCTCTTAAAAGAAAACTCTCACCTTTAGAAATGAGGTCATTAAATGTTCGTGGTTACAGACATCTCTGGGAATTGCCTGACGATACTGTACGTGTCCCATTACTATTTTCAGGTTACGGGATAGAAAAAACAAATCAAATCATTTCACAGCAAGTAAGACATATAGATATAATTCCTACTTTGGCTGAGATGATTGATTTACCATTTGATTATGAAAAAGTTGAAGGTAGAAGTATTTTTCCATTAATACAAGGACAGAAAATGGATTCAGAACCTGCGTTCATAGAAAACCAGGAATTTAGACTTCCAACAAGACCAGGAAATTTAATTGGAGTTAGAACTGATGAGTATAAATTTTGGAGGGCAAGATCAAATCCAAACAAGCATGTTGGATTATTTGATTTAAAAAATGATCCCAACGAATTAATTAATTTAGCAAAGCAGAGACCTGATTTAGTAGAACATTTTGAGAACATGATTACTGAAAAACGAAAAACCCCTCACCAAGAGAGCTATCAGGATCCAGAGGAAAATGAAAAAATTGAGGAGCAGGTGTCACATTTAGGACACGTTTGAATAGAACGCCCCCTTATGATTTACAAATGAAACCAAATATTCTCTTTATCGTTATAGACTCTTTGAGAGCAGATTATTGTAATGGTGAAAAAAAAACTTCAAGAACACCCAATATCGATTTTCTAATAAAGAATGGAGTCTATTTCAAACAGGCTATTAGTTCAATTGATGGAACATTTGGTTCATTGGGTTGTATCTTTACAGCAAAATACCCTTTCAAAAACAACATAACCTGGTCAAAAAATCATAACAAAGCATTAGAATTTTTTAAAAATATTAAGAGTCATGGATATTCAGAATATTTGGCGACTCCTGCTAACCCATTCTTTAAAACTATCTCAGAAGATTTTGACGATAAAGATCTAACCTCCAATGTTTCCTATCTAGGACTTTGGGAAGGAATAGGTGAGTTAATTCTTTCTAGATTAGATGATGGAAATATGCAATCTCCTTGGATATATTATACTCATATTATGGATTTGCATACACTCAAACCTCTTCCAGAAGAATTCAACATTCCAAAATACGGTAAAACGGAATATGACCGAAGAATATCTTTGATTGATGACTGGTTAGGAAAATTTCTGAAAAAAATTGATCTCTCAAAAACTTTAGTAATTTTAACTGCTGATCATGGAGAATTTGTCCATGAACTAGATATGCACCCTGAATATGTGCCGACTTTACAAAAATTTTTTAAAAATGGCCAAAAAATTGCCCCAGACTTTTTAACACCTGCTGGAATTAAGATTTTTGAAAGTCTTCGTAATAGAATAAAAAATCATAGAGTGGCGAAGCATGAAAAATCATTATCTACTGAAGAACTACGAACTTTGACAGAACGTGGACATGGTATTTTATTTGATGAAGTATTACGGATACCTTTAATTTTTTCAGGATATGGAATTAACAAACATTCAGTAATTACACAGCAAGTAAGACATATTGACATAATACCAACACTCGAGTCGATAATTGGCAAATTACATAATGGAAAAACTGATGGTAGAAGTTTGATGCCGCTTATTAATGGTGAATCTATGGACGATTTACCTATCTATATTGAAAGCGTTCCAAAATTAGATGATTTAGAAGGAGATACCATTGGAATCAGAACTTCAAAATACAAATACTGCCGCTCACGAAAAAATCCTAAGGAAAATGTGATTTTATTTGATTTAGAATCAGATCCCTCAGAAACTACAAATTTAGCTAGTCAACATCCATCTATAATTTCTGAAATGGAACAATCTCTATCTGGAATAACTAGTACTTCAGAAAATGATGAAAATGATGAAAATGATGATGAATTATCTGAGCAAGAGTATACTAAAACTAAGAATGAATTAAAAAAACTTGGTTACATTTGATTTGGTGATGGCAAATTGGGATATAATGTAATTATTATTATGATTGATGGGGGAAGATTGGATAGATCAATCAAATCTGATTTTTATAATAAATTAAAAAAAAAATCTGTTTGTTTCTCACAGCCCATAACTTATGGCCCACATACTATCGCTGCGATGCACGCAGTGTTTAGCGGTTGTTATGGTATACGTACTGGTACTGATAGTTATTGGTCAACTTACAAATTCAGAAAAAATCAATTTAAAACAATTACTGAATATCTTCATGAACAAGGTTATTTTACTTCTGCTGATATTGTAAGTGAAATAGTAATCCCAAAACAAGGATTTGATGAATTTCAAATACATGACGAAAATAAGGACGATCTAACATTACGACATTTAGAATTAATTGAAAAAATACATAAAAATAAGAATTTTTTTCTGTATCTACAATTCAGTAATATTCATACTGGAATTAGTAATGAAGTTCTAAAAGTATATGATAATTTCAGTGAAGAATATTTTCAAAATAAAGAATTAAACAAAAACAGATATGACGAACTGTTTAAAAAAAGTGAATATTATTTAGATAAAATACTCGAAAAAATTAATTCGTTGGAATTGGAAAAAAATTCTATAATCTTAATTATGTCCGATCATGGAATCAGCATTGGTGAAAAAATAGGTGAACGCGCTTATGGTTCATTTTGTTATGATTACACACTTAAAACATTTGGTTATTTCTTAATTCCTGGTTTTAATCCACTAGAAATCAGTCAACAGGTTAGGACAATCGACTTTATGCCAACAATTCTCGAGTTGTTGCAGATGCCATTAGATAAAAACTATTCAAAATTAGATGGTGAATCATTATTGCCATTGATTAAAGGACAAAAAATTCCAGAAAAAATTGCATATTCTGAAACAGGAAATCCTTTAGATAAAAAAGAACCACCTAAAATACCTAATACAAAGTCAGTTAGAACATCAAAGTGGAAATTAATTATTAATGAATATAATAATTCTAAAGAATTGTATGATTTAGAGAAAGATCCAGAAGAAAATACAAATCTTATTGATACAAATTTGGAAATACAGGATGTACTTTGGAAGAAATTTTTAGAAATACAGGAAACAAGTGTAAATAATTAGATATAAATCAAATTAAATTTTTTTTAGATTTTTTCTTACTGCTTGGAGATCTTCCGGCGTATCAATTTCATACCATTTTCCATCTATTATTATGGGTTCTACCAAAAATTCTGAATCAATCAATTCTTGAATCATATCAGTTAAATATGCTTTTTTTAACGATGGTGCATTTTGAAACTTTCCCTTATGAGATTTTAGTAAATGCTCATATTTCTCAACAAAAATTTTTGCACCATTTTTAGATAATTTCATCAAACCAATAAACTCTCCTAGTTTTTGTGTTGATTTAGATTCTTTGATATTTTTTTTAATTTTTAGAATTTTATTATTTTCCAATAAAACATTATCCGCTTCACTCTTAGGATGCTGAATACGGTTTGCATAGTTTTTCTCCCAATCCAAATCTACTGCAATTCCTATATCACCTTTAAAATCTAACATTGAGTTTAAAATATCTCCATCAAAAATAATATCAGAATATGAAGTCAAAACTTCATCATCAATGATTGACTTACAAGCCATCAATGAGCCTAAAACGTCATGACTTTCAAAATCAGGATCTGTGATATAATCAACATTTTTAAATTTGAATTTTTCTTTATTTGGACCCACAATTATTGTAACATCAGATAACTGATTTTTTTTAAATAAATCTAACTGAGTTTCAATGATCGATTTACCATTAATTTTCGATAAACCCTTAGGAATGTCTAATATTTCCTTACTTAGCCTTGTTGATGAGCCAGCTGCGATGATAATTATTTTCATAAATTCAAATACTTTTCATAAATCTCTCTTTGATCTTTATCGGTGAAATTTTAATTCTTTCACTTTTTATTTGCTTGTTTTGTTGAATTTTTACTAATATCAATATAGGTCCCTTTAATTTTTTAATTTTATGAATAGTTTTTAAAAAATTATTTTTGTCACTCACTGTATACACATGACTATAATTACATGCTGCCGCAATTTTTTTAATGTCAATCACATCAGAGTTTGTCGGTTGACTTCCAGTTGATTCATGTATGGAATTATCAAAAATTATGTGAATAAAATTTTTTGGCTTCAATTTACCAATTGTTGTTAATGAGCCTAAATTCATGAGAATGTTTCCATCTCCATCAAAAATAAAAAATCTCCTTTTGGGATTTTTTAGGGCTAAACCAAGACCTATTGAAGAAGCCAATCCCATTGAACCAATCATGTAAAAATTTGAGTTTTTATCGCAAACTTCACATAGATCTCTGCTGATAAAACCATTTGCAGAAATTATAGGCTGTTCACCAATTTGTTCAACTGCAAGGCTAATTGCCTCTTTTCTAATCAAGGAAATCCCTTTTCAAAATAAGTACACATAATTTTTTTTCTTTGATTGATTTTATAGCCCAATCACAAGATGCTTTCCAGTTTTTTTCATTTAGAATTTTAGATTGTAAAGAAAGTGCTTGAAGTAATTTAGGCTGGATCTTGCCGATTTTAGTATGCTCAATAGCATCGTTCTGTAGAAACCCACGCCATCCTAACAGAAAAATCATTGGTATTTCATATAATTGAACTAAAGATGTTATTGTGCTTAAGGAATTAGCAAAACCTGCATTTTGCATGAAAACTAATGAATTACTTTGAGAAAGTGTCATGCCAACAGCGATTCCAATTGCTTCCTCTTCTCTAGTAGTAATGAAAATTTTATTTTTTTTAAGTCCCTCATCGATAAAGTATTTCATTGTAGAGTCAGGAACTCCAACAAAATTTTTTATACCATTTTTTAACAAATAATTAAAAACCTTCTTTTGAATAGTTTCTTTCAATTGATATAACCCATTTTTTTCAAATCTTTTTCAATTTTTTCTTCTTGTTTTTTTATGTTATATGTCTCCTGTAATTGAAATATCTCCTTCATAGATGTCATATCAACAGATAGATCATCAATGCTAGCAGAATTTTTTAATTGCTCTAAAACTTTTGAAATTATTGCATGAGTTGCACGCAATGTTTGATTGGCATAGATTACCATTTTTATCTTATGAGAAATTAATTCATCAAGTTTTACTGTAGGAAAAGAAGTTGGGACAACTACTAATGGCAAAGTACCTCCCCATGATTCTGAAAACTCAAAAATTTCTTCCGGTGTATTCTGTTTGGAATGTATTAAAATTGCATCAGCTCCAGCTTTTTCATATGCATTTGCTCGTTTAACAGCTTCCTTCATTCCTAGTCCCGAAATTAGCGCTTCAGTTCTTCCAATTATCATGAAATTGGAATTTTCTTTAGCTTCTTTAGCTGCAATAATTTTTGCAACAAATTCTTTTTCAGGAAGCAGTTCCTGTTTACTATTTTCAAGAAAACTATTTTGTTTTGGAAATGTTTTATCTTCTATGCACACAGCTGCAATCCCCGCCTTTTCATATTTTTTTACCATATGACTTACGTTACTTGGTCCACCAAATCCTGTGTCACAATCCGCGATAATTGGTATATCACAAGCGTCTTCCATATTAGAAGATACATTAAGAAATTCTGTCATGGTAAGTATACTAGCATCTGGTAAAGCATGCGTTGCAGAAATCCCAAAACTTCCGGCCCATATTGCATCAAACCCACTGTTTTCCACTAATTTTGCAGACATAGCATCAAACGCTCCTCCAACTTTTAGAATGGATTTAGATTCAAGACCATTACGTAGAATATCAGATTTACTCATGATATTTTTCAATTTTTTGCCAAGTTATAAAAAATATCCTACTTTTAATTACATAGTATGTTTAAAATCGCTCAACCAGCATCAATCATATTCGGCAAACACTCTGCTGAAGAATATTCCTTTCCAGAAAATTGTCTCATAATTACAAGCAAAGGGGCAATTTCCAGGGGTTGGCTAGAATATTTGAAAATAAATGATTGTTATGTATTTGATAAGGTAGAACCAAATCCTGGTATTGAAATAGCCGAAAATATAATTTCTGAATTTGAAAAATCAAAATTTTCATGCATTATTGGTTTAGGCGGAGGAAGCTCCATGGATGTTGCAAAATTTGTAGCTAGTAAGATGAAAAAATTAAAAATTTGCATCCCAACCACATTCGGAAGTGGAAGTGAAGTAACAAGAATCTCTGTACTAAAGGTAAATGGAAACAAAAAGAGCTTCCATGATGATAGCCAAATAGCAGATGTTGCAATTGTTGACTCACATTTTATTGAAAATTCACCACCAAAAATTATAAAGAATTCTGCTATAGACGCTGCTGCACAATGTTCAGAGGGATATGATAGTAAAAATGGAAATCCACTAACAAAGTTTCTCTGCAATCAAGCATTTGAATTGTTAGAGGAAGGAATTTTAAAAATGGATAGAGAAAAAATTGTTCTTGGGTCACTAATATCTGGTTTAGGATTTGGAAACTGTTCTACTACTTTAGGTCATGCGTTATCATATGTATTTTCTAACGAAGGGTATTCGCATGGTCACGCACTATCATTTACAACATTATATGCACACGAATTCAATAGTTCAAGATTTTACCATAGATTTTCAAATATAGTAAAGAAACTTAATTTTTCTAAAATTAATTTAAAACAGGATTATAATGAAGCTGCAGAGTTAATTTTAACCGATAGAAAGCACTTAGATAACAATCCAAAGCAAGTAAGTAAACAAGACGTTGTCAGTTTACTAGAAAAAATCAATACTGATAATTCTATGTGACTAAATTCTACTTTTAATAAATTCTATAGGCTTAACCGGTGTAGGATCAGTTTTAGATAAAACTGCCGAGTATATACTACTATAATCTAAAAGATAAATTAGATTCACAAGTTTTGTTAGAATGCTACCATTTGGAGAGTTAACCTCTTTGTATTGTATTTTATTAAGATTAAAAAATTCCTTTACCACACGCCACCTTTCTTTCGTTTTAATATAATCATCCCTACCTGTAATCAATATTGGTTTAATTTTTGATTTCTTTTCCCAAGCAACAATACCATTATGGGAAGATTCTATTATATCCTCTGCAAATACATGCATTTTTGCATTTTCCTGCAATGAATTTTTGAATCTTATTGCAGCAGAATGTAATCCCCAAGGATAGTAAATAACAGGAAAACCAGAAATCCATTTGGCTAGTGATAATGCACGATTTGAATTTGTCATATTAGTTGAAGAAATTTCTTTCCTTGTTTTCATTAACAGAGAAATTGATTCTCTAACATCTTGTTTTTTCACAGGAATTATATCCCCAAGTACATTTAAAATTGAATAGAGATAACAAGGAAAAGATGCACGTGGTGAATGAATTTCAGGAATTTCATAATGGCATATTTTATTTTTAACCGTATATTTTTTCATTTTACCGCCAGAAGAGAATGCTAGAAATTTAGCATTAGATTTTTTTGAATTTTGTAAAATAGTTAACGCTTCTTTAGAATTTCCTGAGACACTAGTTGTGATTACCAGAGTGTTACGATCAACAGTTTTTGGTAGGAGATAACCTTTTACAACATTCACATGTATGTTAGTTTTTGATAATATTGATGATATCACATCACCAATAGTACCAGATCCTCCTACACCAGCAAAAACAATATGTTCCATGTTTTTGAATTGTATTTTTTCTAAATCCTGAGAAAAATAATTTTCTTGAGCTATTTCTGGCCATCTATCGTATGCCTCATACATTTTACTAGAGTCATATCTTTGCATATCAGAAATTTTCATCAGTTGTTATTGAAACTCCAAGGATAATAAAATGGTTAACTACTCAATGGTTATTTTAAGATGGAATAGGTAAGTAATATAACCGGTTTTAACTAGTTTGAAACTATATGGAATTACGTACTGTGGAGTGGAAAGATGATTCTGTGGTAATGATTGATCAAACTAAATTACCTAACGAATTGGTTTTTGTCAGATATACTGATTACAATGATGTTGCTAACGCTATTAGAACTTTAGTAGTTCGTGGAGCTCCAGCAATTGGTGTGTCGGGGGCATTTGGAATGGCACTTGCTGCATTACACAGCTCATCTAAAACTAAAGAAGATTTACTTTCTGATCTAGAAAATGCAAAAAAAATTCTCTTTGAGACAAGACCAACAGCTGTTAATCTATCTTGGGCATTGGAACAAATAATGCAGATCGCAAGGAAAAGTGAAACAGTTTCTGAAATAAGAGATGATGTAATTATTAAAGCAAAGCAAATGGCAGAAGAAGATATCAATATTAATAAAAAAATGGGAAAAAACGGTGCAGAATTATTTCAGGAGAATGATACAATAATGACTCATTGTAATGCCGGTGCTTTAGCGACAGTAGCATATGGAACTGCCTTAGGTGTTATACGTGCCACAAATGAAAGCGGAAAAAACGTTAGAGTCATTGCCACAGAGACAAGACCCATTCAGCAAGGTTCAAGGCTTACAGCTTTTGAGCTAAAACATGATGGAATAGATGTAATCTTAATTCCAGATACAGCGGTTGGTTACACAATGGCTAATGATCTTGTAAATGGTGTTATTGTTGGTGCAGATCGAGTTCTACAGACAGGTCATGTCTTCAACAAAATTGGAACATATCAGGTTGCTACTATGGCAAAGCAGCATAACATTCCATTTTATGTTGCAGCACCACTATCAACATTTGATCTTCAAAGTAAACCTAATGACGTCATAATAGAGCAGAGAAAAGCAAGCGAAGTAACTGGAATTGGAGATAAAAAAACTGCACCTGATGACATTGATGTAATCAATCCTGCCTTTGATATGACCCCCCCTGAATTAATTTCGGGGATAATAACAGAAAACGGCGTGGTAAAACCTCCATTTAAGGAATCTATAAAACAATTATTTCCAGCTAATTAATAGAAAGTTTTTATTTATTCTCTGATTTTGTCAGCATATGAGCCAAGTTAGTACTGAACAAATTAAAAATTCTCTTAAACAATGTATGGATCCAGAAGTTCCTCTAAGTATTGTAGATATGGGTCTGATTTATGGAATAGATGTATCTGACAATAATGATGTTAATATCAAAATGACAATGACCACCAAAGGATGTCCACTACATGATACTATGGTTGACGATGTTACTAGATATGCAAAAAAAGTTCCAGGAGTAAATAACGTTCAAGTTGACATAGTTTGGGATCCTCCATGGTCTATGGATAAGATGTCTGATGAAGCTAAAGCAAAAATGAAGGGGTTTGGTGGTCAGTCTACACCTGCACCAATCAACTATGAGACATCTTTACCGCAAGGAGTAGGTAAGATGGTAAAACAAGATGATGGTTCTATAATGTTAGCTAATGAACATGATCAAGGATTTATGGTAAACCAAGCAATTATCGACTTTTGGAGATCATGTAATGGAAAGAGAAGGGTTACAGAATTGGTGGATCTTTTTGCACAACAGACAGGATTACAACGTTCTCAAGTAGAAAAAGAAGTAATGCAATTATTAAAACAACTACATGAGGGTGGTCTATTAGTAATTCCAACCCATAACGATGAACCAAATGTAGAATTTAAAAGTAGAAACTAATTTTATAGTATAAAACATTTGGTTATATATGAAAAGTTATTCTCAACATCTTAAATCAACACAAGAATTTGGAGAAAAAAATAACACTACAAAAAAACCAATTCTACGTAGTTCTGGTGTGTTTCCAGTAATACAAAATCAGGACTATTCTAGCTCAATTCATTTTCTAGGTTATTGGCTACTCAAACGTAATATTCCAAAAATAACTCTTGTTATAACATTACGTAATGCTGATGGCAAAACCTTACTTCAGAAAACAAAGATTATTGATGTTGCAAAAGCATTCTCAATTAATTTAAATTCTCTCTTATCGGAAATTCATTTTGAACCAAAAAATAATTTTTTTGGTTCAATTGAAACTGAATTTCATAGCACTCAAGACATGGTTTTTCCCTACCCTGCATTAATGTTAGAATATCATAACGAAAAATTCAATACATGTGTACATACTATAGGTAGAATCTATAATGATCCTGATGATCTAAAGGAAAACGAATCATTAAAAGTTCCTGAATCTGGTTTTGATATTTATGGAAGCGACGATCTGAATTCTTTCCTTTCCTTTGTAAATGGACCATTAACAAACAATGAAGGAATTATTCAATATGAGGTGACAAACTCAAATTCAGAAAAACTTACTGGATCTTTTAGCCTAGGATATTTAAAATCGTTTGAAACAAAACTAATCGAGTTTAAAGAATACATTCCAAATCTGTCAAGTTTTCTAAAAAATACTTCTGGGTCAATCTCATTAAGACATAATTTTGAAGGATTTTACCCACGATTTCTCGTGGGAACTAGACAATCATCTCTTCCCTCTGTAAGTTTTACTCACTCATATTATGATTGTACGTCACGTTCAGATAAAACAGATTTTTGGGATCGTAATAATAATACGCATAATGATTCATCAATATACATACCACTTTTTACAAAAAATAGTGAATATACCAACCTGATTATATATCCAAATTTTTCTCCTTGTAATTTCTCTATAAATCTTGAATTATATAATAAAAATGGTGAAAAAGTTCACGAGTTACCAAAATTTTTACATGTTGATACAGCAGAATCAAAATTACATAAAATAAATTTTAATGAAATAACTTCTAATTATAAAAATAATGAAATCGATTGCGCAAATATAATATGTAATTTTGATGGCGAAAAAATCCCAGCACGGATAAAATTTGGTCTTGATGTTGGAATGCATGACCTAAAATCTAAATTACCTTGCAACATTTGTTTTAATTCAAAAATGGGTAATCCATTGATTGAAAATAAACCTGGATCATTTCATTGGGCTCCAATATTTCCTCATCGTAATTCTGTGATTACCATAGGTAATTTTTCTACATTGAAGAATTATCAAAGAGACTCTGAAATTGAAATGACTTTTTTTAGAAAAGAGGATTCGTCAACAATTTCCAAAAAATTTAATCTTAAAGCAAATTGTGAAGAAAGGATTAATTCAAATGATGCTGATATTAAACAATTCATTAAAACAGAAGGATGGGTTACCATCAAAGCTAATAACCCTTACATCCAAGGCTTCTACTTTAATTTTAATAATTCTGGTTCAGTTTCAGGCGACCATTTCTTTTAAGAATTAAATTTCTTTAATTTCAGTTATAATTGCTAAGACAGAGTCCATTTTTATAATTGCACGTTTGTCTTCCCATTCTGCTGCAACATACCAATCTCCTGCATCATTATCATATTTGTTCTCTAATATCTTAATCTCCCCTGCAGATGTCTTGTAATTTTTTATAATTCCTGATATAGTAAGTGATATAGCATCTTCTTTAGTCTTTAATCTTCTATCCATTAAGCCAATTCCTGGACTCATAGAAAGTTACAGAAAGAATCTTCTAATATAGTTACGTGTTTGATAATTATTTTTTCTAGTCTGAATAGAGGGCCCGAAGGGATTCGAACCCTTGACCTGGTGGTCCGAAGCCACCCGCACTATCCAGGCTATGCAACGGGTCCAAACAATTAAGAATTTATCAGGTCTAAATATCTGTCTAAAGTATGAAAGTATCAAAAAAAGTTTCAGGTGTTGAATATGCTATACGGGATATAGTTTCAGCTGCTAAGGATTTAGAGAAACAAGGAAAGACAATAGAATATCTAAACATTGGTGATCCAGTACAATATGGTTTTCATCCTACTGAAAATGTAAAACAAGCGTTCATTGATGCAATTAAAAAAGATGAGAATTATTATTCTGCATCAGAAGGAATTCAAGAATTACGTTCTGCTATTGCTGAAAAAGAAAACGCAAAGGGACTTTCGATTGGCGCAGATGATGTTTTAGTTACAAATGGAGTTTCAGAAGGATTGGATATGGTTATTTCTTCCATAGTTGAAGAGGGTGACGAGGTATTACTTCCTGGTCCTTATTATCCGCCATATGCATCTTACATACGATTACACGGTGGAATACCAATTGAATTTGCGGTAGATTTGGAAAACTCAACTCCTGATATTGATGACATAAAATCCAAAATTACAGACAAAACAGTTGCAATATGCCTTATCAGTCCCAATAATCCCACGGGTGTTGTCTTTGAAGAGAATTCACTCAAGCAATTAGTTGATCTTGCAAACGAGAATAATTTGTATATCATATGCGATGAAATCTATGACAAAATTGTATTTGATAAAAAATTTGTAGGTATTGGAAAAGTTGCTGGTAATTCTCCTGTGATTCTCTTAAACGGATTTTCTAAAGTACATTTAATGTCAGGATGGAGAGTAGGATATATTGCATTTAATAATTCACCACAACTTGACTCAATTAGAGAACATTTACCAAAACTAGCTCGTGTTAGAATATCATCGAACCATCCAGCTCAGTATGCTGCACTAGAATCTCTACGAGGTCCACAAGAATACATATCTAAATTTGTTACAGAATTAAAAAAACACAGAGACTTGGTTGTCAATAGACTAAATTCGATGTCGGGAATTTCATGCTCTAATCCAAAGGGGGCATTTTATGCATTTCCAAAAATAGAAAACAACCCATACAAATCAGATCAAGAATTTGTTCTAAATCTGTTAAAATCAAAGGGAGTACTTACTGTTCATGGTTCTGGGTTTGGCACAAAATATGGCAGTGGACACTTTAGGTTGGTATTTCTACCAAATATAGAAAAACTAAGTTCTGCGTTAGATAAAATTGAGGATTTTGTTAGTCACAAACCTTAGGATATACATCTCTTAATGTATCATCTAGCACGTATATTCTTCTTTCCAAATCCTATTGCAATCATGGATGCACCAAATACAATTGCACCAAGTGAAATTTTTTGAGCATTAATCTCTGAATTAAAGAAAAACTCCACAACAAAATCAGGACTCCAAATAATAATATCTCTAACTAGCGTTACAGCTGCAACAACTAAAAACAAAACACCCATAGCTGTGAACCAGTTTCTTCCACGTCTAGTATATTCTTCACTCATGTCTGTTTTGTTGTTTGTGTATTTTAAATAAGTTTGATTCCAGGATTTTTCATTTTATTTCTAATCATTGCATTTAGCAATAATGGTGTTGACATCTCAACAAGATATGCTAATGCACCAGGACCTAAGTAAATTGGCCGCAATCCGTCAATTTCGTTAATTAATCCATTTACTACTTCGACAGAATTTTTGTCATCACCAGCTACAAAAATATCGTAATCTAAAGACAATGTAGGATTAACAAGTTTTTTTTCTGAAATTACATGAAATGCAGAAACTAATTTTGTTTTATCTTTCATATGTTTTTCAACTGTTTGGTGTGAAAATGCTTTATTCTCTTTAATTGCCACACATTCAAATCCTACGTCAGTTTTTGTCATTGGAACAATAGGCGAGATCACAACACATTCACTACTAATCTCAGGCAGTAGTTGAGAACAAATTACATCAATATTTTCGTATGGAATTGATAAAATTAGAACGTCTGATTCTTTTGCAACTGAAAGATTATCCTTACCTAAAATTGTTCCATCAATGCTTCCATATGCGTCATTTGCTGATCCCAGATACTCATTAGCAGAAGTAGCTGCTCGTTCTGCATCACGAGAACCAATTATCACTTCATGTTTTTTACACCATCTAAGTGCGAAACCCTTGCCCATTCCTCCAGTTCCGCCAATTATACCAATTTTCATGAAGTGGATCTAACAATGTTATTATTATCTCTATATAGGAATTCTAAGCAAGCTACAAAATGATAATATTCCTACGACATGCACAAGCGGAAAATAATACCAAGCGTATTCTTGCAGGTCGTACTGAAGGTGTATCATTGACTAAAACAGGCATAGAGCAGGCAGAACGAATATCCGAATATCTCAAACCTCTTGATATATCTGCTATCTATTCAAGTCCGATAGAACGTGCAAAACACACAGCAGAAATTGTTACAAAAAATAGTGCAATAGATGTGGAATTAGATGATAGGCTTACTGAAATAGACATGGGGAAGTTTACTCGTATGAATTATGATGATATGTTTGCTAAATATGGCAACATATTCTTGAAATTTTATGAAAATGATCCTGTAATTGCAGAACATGAAGTAGAGACATTCCCTAATGTCCAAAAACGTATCCTGGATATGGTAGATCATGTCATTAAGAAACATAAGAACGAGAACGTGATACTTGTCACACATATGGATCCAATAAAATCTATTCTTGCTAACGTGATGGATTTAAAGCCAAAAACTTTGTTTGAGTTAATTATTGCAAATGCCTCTTTTACTATATTAACGGAACAGGAAAGAAAATTCTCTCTTTCTGCAATCAATGCAATGAATATTGATCGATATCAACAGATCTGGTAACAATAATCTGCCATAAATTTAAATAATATCGGACAACCACGTCAAAACGACGGCATGAGCAAAGTATTTCATTTATCAATCATTATTGCGACTTTGACAATAATTCCTATGGTTAGTTTAGCTTTTGCCGCTGAGACTGCTGGTGAATATCTAGACAGGAAAGCAGAAATCTGGAACTTGTTCTTCCGTATGATGACTGTTGCATTTGTTGTAGGCGGAGTAATAGCTGGCACCATGGTTTGGCAAGTATGGAGATTTAGAGAATCTAATCCAAAAGCAAAACCTACCCCATATGAAGAGAAAGGTGAATTGTAAGAATGGGACACTCGAACTGGCCTGAATGGATATACGTTGCGGTAGTGGTTGCACTTCTTTGCTATGTTGGAGCAGAAGCGTGGAATATTGAAAATCTTGTAGAGCATGTACCTGAAGACGCTGAAGTCATCAAAGTAACTGGTCAGCAGTGGTTTTGGAGTTTCGAGCATGAAGATGGTACAAAGGAAATCGGTGAGCTTCATTTGAAAAAGGATCATGCTTACAAATTTGAAATTACAAGTAAGGATGTTAATCATAATTTCAACATACATGAATATGTTGTATTGTTGGATGCAGTTCCTGGACAAATCAATACTGTCTGGTTCTCTCCTAACGAAGCTGGTGAGTTTGATATACAGTGTAGGGAATATTGTGGATTAATTCATTACAACATGCGTGCGTTACTCATTGTGGAGGATGTTTAGAAATGGTTCTAGAACTTAAGAAAGCACGTCCTGTCTGGCAAATAATGTTCTCAACTCATCATACTGATGTTGGTCTGATGTATTTGATTTTCTCTATTCTTGCTATGTTTATTGGTGGTGCTATGGCTATTGCACTTCGAGTTGAGTTGTTTGCTCCTGGTGCACAACTAATAGAAGATTCTATGTCATTTAACAGACTGTTTACCACGCATGGAACCACCATGATCTTCTTGTTTTTACTTCCATCTGCATCAGCTGTTGGTAACTATCTTGTTCCAATCATGGTTAGGTACAAAGATATGGCTTACCCAAAACTTAACGCAATCGCATTCTGGATGATTCCTCCTGCAGCAGTACTTGTCTGGCTTGGAATGGCTGACTTTGGTTGGTATGCGAATCCACCTTACTCTGTTATCAGCTCTCCTGCACCAGCAGCAGAGATGTGGATATTTGGACTAAAAGTACTGGGAGTTTCATCAATTCTAGGTTCTATTAACTTTGTAGTTACAATATTGAAGTGTAAACATCCAGACTTGTCAATTGGCAAGGTACCATTATTGGCATGGTCATTTCTTTCATCATCTATAATTGTACTTGCTGCTATGCCAACATTTGCAGCTGCACTATTGATGTTATTGACGGACAGACTTGGCGCCACAGGATTCTTCAATCCAGCTGTTGGTGGAGACCCGATTGCATATCAACACCTGTTTTGGTTTACTTTCCATCCAGAAGTGTACGTACTTGTAATTCCTGCTATAGGAATGATGTATGAGATTATACCAAGATTTTCACGAAGACCTATTTTCAGTCAGGGTTCTGGGATCTTTGCTTTTGTCATGCTGTCTTTGGTTGCATTTGCATCTTGGGCTCACCACATGTATGCGACTGGAATGACATTCACAGAAAAGACGGTGTTTATGATTGGAACATTAGCTGCTGTTCCTGCTTCAGCAATGCACGTTTTCAACTTTCTTGCTACAATGTGGAATGGCAGAATTAAGTTTGCAACACCAATGATGTGGGCTGTTGGTGGAATAGCACTATTCTTTGCAGCAGGTGCTGGTGGTGTAGTTAACTCAGCAATGCCATTAGACTTTATCACACATGACTCATACTGGGTTGTAGGTCACTTCCATCTGTTCGTGTTTGGAACAATTGCGTTTGGCACAATCGGATTCATCTATTACTTATTCCCATATGTAACTGGCAGAATGTATAATGAAAAGTGGGGAGTTGTACACTTTATCTTAGTATTTGTTGGTGCCTGTATTACATTCTTCACTCAACACATATTGGGATTATATGGAATGCCAAGAAGAATTTATGATTATCCAGAAATTGATTCATGGATACAGATGAACGCATTGATTAGCGTTGGTGCTATGATCATGCTAGTCGGTATGGGTATATTTTTGGCAAATCTCATTTACAGTTCAGCCAAAGGAAAACCTGCCAATTTACATGATCCATTCGGATTGGGTGGAAAGTATTACTATCCATATGAACAACGGAACCCACATCATTAGGTGATAAAGATGAGCGAACACGACGAAACAATTTGGAGAACTTCTTCTGGAAGAGTTGGAAAGATGATGACAATATTAGGTGGAACTGTCATTATTGGAGCGGTAATCTTCTTTGCTCTTGGAGATTACTGGATATCAGAACTTTCTCCTGCAGGAGAAATTTTTGCGGGAGTCAGTGATCAACCTGCAGCACCTGTTGTAGAACAAACAGGTGAGGATATACCAATAACATTAGACTTTATAGAATCAGCTGATTTTAGGACGTTAGCTTTCAATGCATTACCTGGTGATCCTGGAAATAACCCAACGATTAATGCAAAAGTAGGCGACAGAATAATCTTTAATATTTTGAATGACGGAAAGTCGTTCCATGCATTTGGTGTTACACTTGATGAAGAAGGATTTGGTGGATTATTCCCTGGAACAGAAGTAGCTAGCCCAAGTAACCCATTAAAGCCTGGTGAAGGTGGAAATTCTGAATTTATCCCAGGTGAACCAGGAACATACTATTACATCTGTACTGTCCCAGGACACAGAGAAATGGGCATGGTTGGAACAATCATAGTAGAGTAACTTGAAATTAAAATATCTCTCACTAGTATCTTTGATAGTTCTTTATTCTCTGATGGTTATAGGAGGGTATATTTCTGCAGCAGGACTTGGACTGACTTGCCCAGATTGGCCATTATGTCCAAATGGAATTTTGCCTGATGACGAATATTTTATTGAATGGCTGCATAGATTAATTGCTGCAACTACTGGTGCGTTAGTAATAGCCACTGCTGTGGGTTCTTGGGTTACAGCAGGTTCTCATTGGAAGATTAGAACTACTGGAACGTTAGCAGCAATATTTGTTGTAACTCAGATAACATTAGGAGCATTAGTAATAGACACATTGCTGCATGCCGTGTTGGTATCCATACATTTTGGTATTGGAATATTGCTTTTTGCAATGGTTCTATTAACTACATTATTTGCATTCAGACTAAAACCAAAATCTATTCAGACTACTACGTAGATTTTGCTTTACGCTTTGAAAAATATACATAAACGAATATCACTGCAGTCATAATCCCACCAGTTGTAATCGCGCTAATAAAAATAAACCCAAATGTGTTCTGAGCACCTATGTTGAAAGTATATGTTAGCACTCGTCCATCTTGAGAAATATTGTACAGATCTACTCTAAAGATGTGATTTCCTGACATTTCAAAAACATAGTCCATTTCTGTGTGCCCACTTTGATATATCTTAGGCATTACAGCATCAATTTGTTCTCCGCCATAGAATATACGAATTCCCATCTCAAATTGGTCAAGTTCTTCCAAATCAGCATCTGTTACCCTTATGAGAACCTGGACTTCTTCCCCAACCCCAACTATTTCAGGGAGAGTAGAGATCTGAACCCTGTGATCACCAATCCATGCTTCTGACGAATTAAACAATGGATGTGCATCCACTTCAGGGATCAGGATGATCGTCGGTATGATGATAAAAAATAAAAAACAGATACTTCGTCTTCGCATTCCCTTTCTTCAAGTATAATCAATATATTGTAAAAGAATTTGCTGATGGTATTTGCCAAAAGCTTTAAATCTATACTGTAAAGACTGACAAACATTGACCATAGTTAGTAAATCAATCGAGATCAAGGCTCCGGTTGATACTGTATTTACCTATTTTGCCAGACCGGAACATGTTTCTGACCAATTAAAGGACCAGGAACGCGTTGGAATGACAGTCATCCCCATGGATATCAAAGAAGGAATGGGAGTAGGAACAACATTCAGAATTATAGGAGACTTTGATGGAAAGCGACTGACTTGGGATTGTGAGACCACACAGTTTGACAGAAACGAAAAAATCTCTGCGAAGATGATTAAAGGAAAATTCAAGAAATGGGAGATCACAAATGAGTTCAAGGCATTAGATGAAAATCTAACTCGTGTAACAATGACTGTGAATTATGAAATGCCACTAGGTCCATTAGGAGGAATTGTTGATAAACTAAAGTTTGCAAAGAGTGCAGAAAAGGGAATGGAGAACGCCCTTTACAATGTTCGAGGCTTGCTAGAAGGAAATGGCTCAATACCAGTCTACATCACTCTTGATGCATACCAAAAACTCCTGTCAGAAAAGAAGAAGATGAATAACGTTCCAGTTTCCAAAGTACTTACTACAATTCTTGAAAAGTATGATGAAAACCAACCAGAAATCAAGAACTAAGTTATCATACCAAGTTTAAATAAAGACAGTATTGTTTTGTTTTTTTATGGGTCTATAGCGCAGCCAGGTAGCGCACCGGACTCTTAATCCGGCTGTCATGGGTTCGAATCCCATTAGACCCGCCTTATCTGGTTAATTTTTTTACTTTCTTATCCAGTTGATTTAATGAATATTGTACTGCGTCGCTTCGTGTTTTGACTCCTGTTTGGTATTTTTCAATTTTTTTCATCCTATGTGCAGTCATCCTTTTCTGTTCTGATATTCCGGAAGAACCTTGAGATTTCCTTTCATGAAGTGATGACGTAAGAGTTGTGGATCGAATTAACTTCATAAGAAGTTTCAAACTAACTTCCTTATTTTTTACGACTTTTTTTACTTCAGATTCACTCAATTTAGAAATGGGTTTACCTGATATGTGTGCGAGTTTGACAATCCGTCCAATAATTTGATGTGCTTTCCTAAATGGTATGTCATTATGAACTAACTTTTCAGCTAGGTCAAGAGCTATAAGATGTCCATCTTCTGCTGCTCGTTTCATATTTTTTTTATTAATTACAACTGTTTTCAACATAGACTCCATAATCAAAAGTGCAGATATCACAACTTTAGAAGCAGACCAAATAGCTGGATTGATCTGTTGCAAGTCCCTACTATAACCAGATGGCAGTCCTTGTATTGTTGAGAGCATAGATGTTAAGTTACCAATTACATGTGATGTTTTTCCACGTGTAAGTTCTAGAATATCAGGATTTTTTTTCTGTGGCATTACACTTGATGGCGAAGTAAATTCATCAGATAGTTCAAGGAAAGAAAATTCTGAAGTAGACCATATGGAAAAATCTTTTGAAACCCTGCTTAAATTAGTCATTAAAATTGCAATAGCTGCAATATATTCAACTGCAGAATCCCTTGTCGTTGTTGCATCAATTGAGTTTTCAACAACTCCTTTCAATCCTAACATTTTTCCAGTACTAAGCCTATCAATAGGTATACTTGTACCACCAATTGGTCCAGCACCTAATGGATTTTCATTTACACGTCCATATGTAACATAAAGCCTGTCTAGGTCCCTAAACAACGCGTCAGCATAGGATAGAAGATAGTGAGAGAATAGACCTACTTGAGCTTGTTGAAGATGTGTATATAGTGGAACTATAGTATCTTGATGTTTTTTAGCTAATACAACAAGTGCTTTTATGGTATCTAGCAAACATTGACATACAATGTTGATATCATCACGAATTTTCATCCGTATATCTAACGCTACTTGATCATTTCTTGATCGTGCGGTGTGCATTTTTCCACCTACATCAATTCCTATCTTTTTAATTACTAGAGATTCTATTAACTCGTGAATATCTTCAGAGTCAGTTTTCTTTGTTAGTTTTACTTTTTTCAGACTTTCAAGTCCCTTAAGGATTTTTTTTATTTCGTTTTTTGTTAGTATTTTATTCTCGTAAAGCATTATGGCATGTGCTTGGCTTCCTAAAATGTCATAGTGTGCAATTTCAACATCGTCATCTATCGATGACACATAATCCAAAGTCACCTTCTCTAAATTTTTTCCAAGCCTTGCTCGATACATTGTATATACAGGTAAAAATGGCTATATATAGCATAAATTATTTTGTTGTTCATGGCACAAGAACTGAAGCAATTAAGAGTGAAAATTTTTGATGAACTATCGGCAATTGTTGATCCTGAGATAAACGTATCAATTACTGAATTGGAACTAATCGACGAAGTTGATATCCAGGATAGTGGTGTAAAAATTGATCTGCATCTAACTAGCCCTTTCTGCCCAGCTGTATTCGGTTTTAAAATTTGTCAGGATATACATGACAACCTTTTGAAGATTGATGGAGTTGATGATGTTAAAGTGAATGTTTCAAATCATTTCATGGCTGACCAGATTAATAATCAAGTAAACAACAGCCCAAATCCACACAAAAAAGAATAATTATTTTCTGTATCCTAACAGATATCCTCGTAGCAATTGTATTCCCATTGCGGGATCAACACCCTTTGGACATACTTGACTACAAGAACCAGCAAAGTGGCATCTCCATATACCATGCGGTTCATCAATTATCCTAAGCCGTTCATCTTTGCCTTGGTCTCTATTATCTGCAACATAACGATATGCCTGAGCAAGTCCTTGTGGTCCAATAAATGTAGAATCTGTTGTCATAGTAGGACAAGCAGAGTTACATAAACCACATTTAATACAGCTTGCAAACTGAATATATTTTTCAACATCTTCCGGAGATTGCAAAAATTCTTTTGTTCCAGGATTTGTTTCCGAGTCTTCACGAATTACATATGGTTTGATTCGTTTGTGAGTTGAGAACATTCTTTCAAACCCAACAGCCAAGTCACGTATTAGTGGAAAGTTGTTCATTGGTTCAACAGTAACTACATCTGAATCCAATTCAGATATTTTTGTAAAACATGCAAGTCTTGGTTTACCGTTAATGATCATTCCACACGAACCACATGTTGCTTGTCTGCATGAATAACGTACACCTATTGAATGATCCTGATGACTTTTTACTTCTAAAATTGCATCCAACACAGTAGTCCATCTCTGATATGGAACTGTAAATGCATGGAATGCTGTTCTTAGATCTTTCTCAGGATTAAATTTGGAAATTCTAAGAGTTATTGTTTTGGAAGATGATTTCACTTCTTCATATTTCTCTTGTACACTTGAGTCATTTGGTGAAGCTGAGACAGTTGGTCTTTCAAATCCTTTTGGTAATGCACCATCTTTAGTCATGCTTCCACCATTCCCATGCTTGCCATGATTATTGTTCTAGAACCGTATGCAATAAGAGCAATCATCGCAGCCAAACACCCGTATGTAACTGCGTTTTCGTATGCATTTCCCTGTTTTAACTCAAGTAAGATTATACGTAAACCATTGAATCCATGTACTGAAATGAGTATTAGCATAGCTTCTAACACTATAGCATAAGGAATAGATTTGTAGTTTGCAATCACACTTTCAAACTCTAGAGAATTTGCGAATGATCCATGTGTGAATCTAATCATAATATGAATAATTACAAACCCAACAGCTACTAGAGCAGTCAAATAATGAATCTTCATTATATGACTTTCACGTATTATATTAGACATGAAACATCACACTCAATCCATACATCATAGCTAATGCAGCGAGACCAATTGAAACATAAATGCATAATTTATTTTTCATGTTTAATGAGCTTGGTGTATAAGGATAATCAGGTCTACGTGCTTTACCAAATCCAAATCCTGCTTGAGCAACCATCAATCTAATTCCATTACCTGTATGAAATACACACATGCCAATGACTAATGCCAAAAATATGTGGCCTTCTGTTGTTTGTGTTAATTCTAACATAGAATCCCAAGCTGCTTTCCCATCAAGTAGACTACTTGTTTCATAGATATGACCAATGAAATAAAATAATAATCCGAGACCAGTAATTCTCATTAACCAATATGCCACACGTTCTATTCCATACCTGCCAGGGTTTGCCATTCCCTTGATGCCTTCCTTTCGATCTTTGTCCATCTAGTATTTTCTCTCCACAGGTTTGTAATTAGTTATTGTCACTGGATGTTTTTTCATGATCGGTTCCTCAGGAGCATAATATGCCAATGTATGATGTAAGAATTTTTTATCATCACGTTTTGGGAAATCAGTTCTTGCATGTGAACCGCGAGATTCTTTTCTATTAATCGCACCAATCAAAACCACTTCAGCTACCCTAAACATAGAATCTAATTCCATTACATTTGAAAAGTTTGTGTTGTATTCTTTTGCTTGATCATCCACATGCTTCCAAGTCATTGCCTTTAACTCGCGAACTTTTTTCAATCCTTCTAACAAATCAGTTTGATTTCGATAAACATAGGCTTTATCATTTAATGTATCAGTAAGCTCTTGCTTTATTTCGTATGGATTTGCTTGTCCTCTTCCTCTAAAAATTCCATCATAGATTCTTTTTTCTTCCATATTTACCAAATCAGTAGGTATTGATGTTGCAGGCGTTGCTTTTTCTATGTAATTTACAGCCTCATCTCCCGTTATTTTTCCCCAAACTATACATTCTGAAGTAGAATTTGCTCCTAATCTGTTTGATCCATGGATGCTGACACATGCTGCCTCGCCGGCAGCCCATACTCCTTGAAGTTCTGCAGCACCATTTATGTCGGTGTGAATACCACCCATCATATAGTGACATACAGGTCGGATATCTAGCATTTCTTGTGCTGGATCTACGCCTGAAAATTTCAACGATATTTCACGAATGCCACCGAGTTTTTCTTTTATTATGTCATCACCAATGTGTCTAAGATCTAGCTTCATACAATCCACTCCTGTTTCATTTTTGAATCCACGACCTTCATTAATTTCGGTCATTATTGATCTTGATACTATATCTCTTGGAGCTAGTTCCATTAGTTTGGAGGCATATTTTTTCATAAATCTGTCACCATCCTTGTTGATAAGATAACCTCCCTCACCTCTAGCACCTTCTGTTATCAAGATACCAGAGGGCATAATTCCAGTAGGATGGAATTGTACAAATTCCATATCTTTTAGTGCAAGACCTGCTCTGTAGGCCATATCAAGACCATCAGGCGTAGATGAAAGCGCATATGTTGAAAAGCTGTAAATTCGACCCGCACCACCAGTTGCGATGATTAATGCCTTGCCTTTAATGGTATGAAAATCACCATTAGACAATTCAATTGCTGTGATACCGACAAATTTTTTCTCGTTCTGTAAAATGGAAGTTACAAACCATTCATTGAGAAATTCAATATTATCAAATTTTTGGCATGTATCATACAGCGTTTGCATTTCAAAAAATCCAACTTTGTCTGATGCATATGTTGCCCTAGGAAAACTGTAACCTCCAAAAGCTCGTTGACCAAGTTTTCCATCTTCTCGCCTAGACCATGGCATGCCCCAGTGTTCAAGTTGGTAGACTTCGTCAGGCATTTCTTTGCAAAGACGTTCTGCAGCATCTTGGTCTGCCAGAAAATCGCTGCCCTTAACTGTATCATAGATATGCGATTCAATACTGTCCCCATCCTCTGGAAAGAGTACAGCTGCAGTTCCCCCTTCTGCGGAAACTGAATGAGAACGCATAACTTGTACTTTTGATATTACGGCAATACGTATCTTAGAATTTCTTCGTGCAGCTTGAATTGTTGCTCTCAAACCAGCCAGACCAGAACCAACAATAATCAGATCGTAATCAATAGTATTAGTCATCGTGACATCAAATCTTGAATCCTGGTAAATATGAGTGTAAATTCAATTAGAGATCAAAACGAAGCGTTAATATATATCACTAGCGATATCACCAGTGATGCAGGCTGAATGGATGCAACGTGTTGGTAGCTCTGTTCCAAGAGGATTTTCACGACATTTCATACTTGAAACACTCAAAAAGAAACCACATACAGGTAAGGAGCTTATTGATTTTGCTATAAAACAAAGTGAGGGTAAATGGAAACCTTCTCCAGGTTTGATTTATCCACTACTGGGAAGATTATTGGATGAAAAATTGATACAAGAAACCACTGGTGGTAAATACAAAATAACAAAAAAAGGTACCACAACCGCTGACGATCTAGAAACAATCAACAATATAGTAAAAAATCAACTCGATGTTTTATTCAGAATTGGTAATGTAGGTCGATTTGTAGCACTTGATATGATAGAACGTGTTTATACTTTAGGTTCAATGCTGAGTGAGAATGCAAGCCAAATGTCAAAAGAGGAGATTGAAAAATATAAGAAATTCTTAAAGTCCGAGATGGAAAAAATGGAAAACCAACCTGCCAAAAAAGGAAAAAATGTCAAGATAGACTAAATCATAAATAATTCGATAAAATAGACGATCTGTGGAAAGTATACGAAAACTTCTACAAGACAAATCAAAACCATTAGTCATACCTGGAGTTTATGATGCAATTGGAGCAAAAATAGTAGAAAAAGTAGGTTTTGAAGCCATGTTTCAGACTGGATATGGAACTTCTGCTACTCTATTTGGCATGCCTGATTATGGTTTTATTGGTTCAACTGAAACTGTCGATAATGCGCGCAGGATCTGTCGTGCAGTATCTATACCTGTTATAGTAGATGCTGATACTGGGTATGGTAATGCACTTAGTGTATGGAAATTAGTTCGTGAATTAGAAGCTGCTGGCGCATCAGGAATTTTTTTGGAAGATCAAAGATGGCCAAAAAGATGTGGGCATATGCAAGGAAAGGAAGTTGTTACTAAAGAAGAATATACAGAAAAACTTCAAGCAGCATTAGACGCTCGCAGTGATAAGAATTTCATAATTGTAGCAAGAACTGACGCTAGGGCAACTGAGGGATTAGATAACGCTATTGAACGAGGGTTGTATTACAAAAAAGTTGGTGCGGATGTTATTTTTGTTGAGGCGCCAAAAACTATTCAGGAGATGAAAAAGATTGGGGGTTCTATTCATGCACCACTTGTAGCCAATATGATCGAAGGTGGTGCAACACCACTTAGTTCTGAATCCAAGCTTTTTGAGATGGGATTTAAAATTATTTTATATCCTCTTTCAGTCTTATTTTCTAATACGTACGCAACGCTTCAAATTCTGAAGGAATTAAAAAGATCAGGAACCACTAAAAAATTAAACAAAAAACTTGTGAATTTTGATCAGTTTAATGATCTTGTCGAATTAAAAAAATATAGAAAATTAGAGAGGCAATACAAAAAATAAAAGAACAGAGTAAAGAAGTCTAATTTCTCTTTACTTGTATCTCAATAGTTGAAACATTTCTAGTTCGTCCATCTTGAGATTCTAATGGTTCAGAACCTATCTTGATGTTTCCTATACTGTATCCTGCATTTTCCGTCTTACGTGAGATTATTTGTGACACGTCTACAGCACGACCAATACTCATTCCTCGTGCTTTGATAGTTACAGATGGAATGTTAGCTAACTGAATTAGTGTTGATGTTACATAAGCCATCAATGGTTTCTTACCAATGAATATTACATCTCTAGATTCGTCCGATCCAGATCGCTTTTCTGTTTGAGTCGTTGCAGTTGTATTATTTGCTTCATTTGCGTCGTTTGACATGTAGCCATTAACGATCTGGTATAATTTAAACCTAAAATACAAATTTGGAAAAATAAATACTGATTGAAATTTTTACATATTTGAGGGGCAATAGATATTATTAATGAATAAATCTCCGGAGATCCATGAAATTTTAAATTCTGGAACAAAGGGTGACAAGATCAATATTTTAGAATCTTTAAGCCAGTCTGACGATCAGAAAATAATCAATGAAATAATAACAAAACTTGATGATTCTGAGATAGAAGTTAGAGGTGAGGCATTTAGTTCCCTCTTTCTTAACAAAAATGATATTTCACAATTTTTGATTAACGCTCTAAGCTCAAAAAATAAAAATGTCAGAGCATTTTCAGCTCTAGTCTTGGCTAATAGGGGTGACATAAATGCGATACCTTCACTTGAACTGTTAGCTAAAGATCCAAATAGCATGGTTAGTGATTGTGCCTTAGGCGCATTAGAATATCTTAGAATAAACAAAGGCAGTAAGAAAATTTAGTGGTGGACCGGAAGGGATTTGAACCCTTGACCTCACCCATGCCATGGGCGCATCCTACCAGGCTGAACGACCGGCCCAATAAAAAACAGGATATGTTTATCCCTTTTAGGATTTCTAATTGATTTTTAGCTATGCATTAACTAAGGATTTTGTATCAATACGTTTCAGAGTTGCTTCAATAATTGGAACTTCCTCATCAATCTTTTCTTCAATGGAAGACACCGCATTGAGTCTTTTCTTCGTGTTTTCCTCTATCATTTCATTAATTTGAGCGGGATTCACCAATTTTATTCCCTTAATTGTGGCTATTTGTTCATCAACCGTTCTTGGTTCTGATAGATCCAGTATCAACGTACCTTTCTTTTTATTTTTCATAATTTTTTCAATTTTTTTAAACGTAATTAGGAAAGAATCAGCAGTGGTTGCAACAAAAATAATATCAAATTTATCAAAACCAACCATTACATCTTTGAAATCAATTGGTTTACCACCTAGTGTTTTAGAAAATCCAGTAGCTCGTTCAATTGTCATACTAGATACCTCAAATTGATAATTATTTTTATTAAGAGTTTTAGCAACAAGACCCGCCGTTTCTCCTGTACCTATAAGTAGAATTTTTTTAGATCCGACATTATCTATACTATCTTCGGCAAGTTTCACAGACATATCTCCCATTGTTACTACATCTTTACCAATTCCAGTCGAATCTCTAATACCAGTTGCAACACGCATAATTGCGTCAAATAATTTATCTAGTATTTTACCAGATGTTTTAGCTTCCTTTGCAATCAATATTGCTTTTTCTAGTTCGTCAACAATCTCACCTTTTCCAACAACCAGTGATTCTAAACCACATGCTAATCTTAGAAGATGTTCATAAACATCAGGACCTTTGTAAATCTCTAGAGTTTGGTCCCAATGATCGAGATCAAATTGATCCATGTCTGCAAGTGATGACCAAGTTGATAGTATCTTACTTACGTTAAGTGTTTTTCCTTGATTCTTTGCAGGAGTTCCATCCGTTTCAAAGTTTCTTCTCGCATCAGGTATTTCTCCTGTTTGTACACCACCAACAGTAAAAACTTCTACTCTACTAGAAGTTTGAATTATTAGACATTCCGCAGCACCAGCATTTTCTATAAAAGATTTACATGCAGCAGCAACATCTTTGAATGAAAAATTTGCTAATTTATGTAATGGAATGTTTCTAAAAGTTATTCTTGCATTCATGATTTGAAAGTCATTTTCACTCAACCATTTTCACCTTTATTCTGATATTTTATCTCTACCGCCCTTTGCAGTTCTGAAAACATTCATGCCCATGTTATAGTTATCATACAAATATTCTAGTTTCTTCAAATCTAGTTTAGCAAGATCAAGTTCTTGTTTAGTAGCTTCTGGGTTATTCAAAAGTTTGTCTAGTTTTTGTTTAGCTTCTTCAATCAAATCAGTCAATCCATTTTCATAACTTGAACCCCCAGCAAATTCAGGACTAAGAATATTTTTTGGATTATATCTAGGCGTTTGATCTTTTGGTGTTTGTACTTTCATAGCTAATTCTTCTATTTCATCTCCAGTAAGTATAGGTGTTAATGGAGCATCTCTGTCCATCAAGAAAAATTCTGGTTCTCCCATTTCTCTGCGAAATATGCGATCTTGTTTGCGTTTATTAGAAAATTGTCCTGCCTCTCTTTTTCCACCTGCTTCGGCTTTTGCAGCTTCATATTCTGCTTTCCAAGCAGCTTCTGATGTCTTCCTTGCAGCTTTTACTTTTGCTTTTGCCGCCTCGTATGCTGCTTCAGCCTGTGCAACAGTTTCTGTTGCAGCCACAGCATCTGAAATTGTTGTTGTTCTAAGTGTACCATCAGATGGTTTTGCTTCTTCTGCATTTTCTTTTGCAGCCTCATATTCCGCTTTGGCTAGAGCATGTTCTGCTTCTGCTTCTGAAAGTGTTGACGATTGTGATTCGTCTTTATTCTCGGACACAAGAACTAGCTAAGTCTGGCTAAATTTTAATATTTATGATATATCGATCTGGTTTTTTATAATATTAAAAAAATTAGATTAGGTACGACTCATTTATGTGATACTTATTAACTACTAATTGCGGATCTAACGAGTATGGCTGTTGACAAAAAGGCTACATTGACATACGTTCAATTAATGAAAGAAGATCTAGCAGTTTTTAGACTTGTGCCCGAAGATGGCGTGATCCCAAATTATGAGACTGGTCAATTCATTACTCTTGGTATGCCAATACCTAGCGAGGATAATAAAATAATTCGAAGAGCATACTCAATAGCCTCACATCCTGAAAATAAAAGATTCATAGAGTTAGTAATTAGATGGGTTAGAAAACCACTACCAGGTCGTGTAACAACTGCTCTGTTTAATTCTGGCGAAGGAGGTGAAGTGTCATGGCTTCCACCGACTGGAAATGCACTACAAATTAATGAAAAGTTAGCTGATGGTACAAAAGATGATAGAAGAATTGTTTGCATTAGTGGTGGAACTGGAATTGCTCCATTCATGGCTTTTGCTAGACATCTTCATGCAGTAGGTGATCATCGAGAGCTTATCTGTTTGCATGGTTCTAGCTATGTTGACGAACTGAGCTACAAGGATGAGTTAACTGCTTTGGATCAAGAAAGTATAGACAGAGGTCCTGACAAATGGAATTTCAAATATAGAGCAGCAATTAGTAGACCACAAGAATGGTTTAACAGATCATGGACTGGTCAAACAGGAAGAGTTGAACAATTTCTAAAACCACAAAATGGTAGTGGCTCACCTCTTGAAGAACTTGTTGGTGAAAAAATAACTCCACAAAATACTATTTTTTATGTTTGTGGTTGGCAAGGAACAGTGGACGGTGTTTTGAATTATGTACGTCCACTTGGATTTCTATTAGAAAAAGAAAAAGACAAGGCGAAGGATGGAAATTTTTCTGTTAAGTTTGAATCATACGGCTAGAGATTTAAAAAAAATAATACTGTCTAATTCAATTTATTTTGGAAGTATAAGTTAGCTTGGCATACTCCAGCCTCGGGTGCTGGAGATCATAGATTCAAGTCCAACTGTTCCCATACCAAATCAATCATTGAAATATGACTATGATTAATAATGCATAATTGACTACTTGCATATACCTTGCACATTTGAATCCAATGACAAACTCTCATGTTGAGATTATTGAGGAACAAAAAAGAGAAAACAAAGTAGTTGTAATGCCAGTCCGCTTTCTAAAGGAAGAAAAAGAGATCAACAGTAAAAGCTTTCCATTTAATTTTGAAACTAGGAAAAAAATGATTGAATCAGTATTTGGTGATTCAGTTACAGTTTCATCAAACTATACGTTTTTGGCACCGTTCAAAAAATATTTTCCACCACTTATCTCACCAAAGTCATGGTCACTAAGGAAACAAATTCTACAAGGAATTGATGGTGATTACTTTACATACACTGGAGATAAGGCAGAGGGACTCATGCTAAAATTATACCGATTAAAACCAAAGGTGGGAACTAGAAAGTCAGTATCTGCGACATCAGTGAAAAGTGAAATGTATGAAGCAACTCAAAGTGATAAATCATTATGGGAAAGATCAGTACCGTCAAGCGTTGCTAAGATAATAAATGAAAATTGGGAAACAGTCAAAAAATTTGCTTCCGAGGAAGACATGACTATGAGAATTGCTGGTATGAAATTTCCAAAAGAAGGTTATAATTCAAAATAGATTAATTATAGACAACTGTTCAAGTTTCTGTGAAATTCCCTCTCTCAAAATACATTTGGTTTGATGGGAAGCTTATACCGTTGGATAAAGCTAAGATTCCAGTAACCACGCATGCAATACATTATGGTACATCAATATTCGAAGGAATTAGAACATATTGGAATTCAAAAAACTTGTATGTTTTTAGATTGAATGAGCATGTTAAGAGGTTTAGGAATTCAGGTAAATTTTACAATATTACGTTAAATTTCTCTGATAAACAGATACAAAATGCCGTAATAGATCTATGTAAGAAAAATAAAATAAAAAAATCATGTTACATTAGGCCATTTTATTTTGTAGGACAATACGGAATTAATCTCCATGTAACAAAAAATGCACCAACGCATACAGCAATCTTTTCTTTCCCATTTGGTGATTTATTTAACAAGAATGGAATTAGTGCAACTATATCAAAATGGAGAAAATTTAGTGATGTATCAACACCCACGCAAGCAAAGATGGGTGGTAATTATCTAAATTCTATTTTGGCAACACAGGATGCAAAACAGAGAGGATTTGAGGAAGCAATTCTATTGGATCAATCTGGAAATGTAAGTGAGGCACCTGGTGAAAATATATTCTTGGTAAAAAATAACAGGTTGGTTACTCCATCACTTAGTTCATCCGCATTAGATGGAATTACACGAAGGTCGATTATTACATTAGCTAAAGATATGAAATTAAAAGTGAATGTACGAAAAGTTAGTAAAAAAGAATTGAAGACTGCTGACGAAATTTTCCTCTCAGGAACAGCTGCAGAAATTACACCTATAATTAAAATTGATAAAAAGAAAATTGGTAGTGGAAAAGTTGGGGATATAACCAAACTGTTTATGGATACTTATTTAGACATCGTAATGAATAAAAACGAAAATTATTCCAATTGGTTAACTGCGGTGTATTGATTGAATGTTGTTCAGATAGGAGTTGGAGGATGGGGAAAAAACCATTCAAGGGTACTTTCAGAATTTGGTGTACTCTCTGCAGTATGTGATACAAACTCAGAGCGTGCCAAAGAATTTGGAAAGAAATACTCTGTAAATTTTTATGACTCACTTGAAATCTTATTAGAACAGGAGAAATTTGATGCAGCATTAATCTGTACACCTACTATTACACACTCAAGTATTGCTACAAAGCTCATTGAAAATAAAAAACATGTTTTCATAGAAAAACCAATGACATACTTATCTGACGATGGTCAGAATCTTGTCGACCTTGCAAAAAGAAATAAGGTAATTCTAACTTGTGGATATATAGAACGATTTAATCCAGCTGTCGTTTCTGTAAAAAATTCTATTAAATCACAAAAATATGGAGATTTAATCAGGCTTGAGTTTTATCGTGAACATAGAATGCCACAACACATCAAGGATGTTGGAGTTATTTATGATACATCTGTTCATGATATTGATACTGCTATGTGGTTATTTGATGACACACCGGAAGTTGTCTTTGCGATCGCTGGTAAAATTAATCACGAGCATGAAGACTTTGCTACTATAACATTAGGGTTTAAAGATAACAAGACTGCAACAATCTCTTCAAACTGGATAACTCCTATACGTGTGAGAAATTTTAATGCTGTTTGCACAGATGCAAGAATATTTTCAGATTTCATAACTCAGGAAGTTCGAATCGAAACTGGCAATGATACAGAAACCCCCAAAAATGAAAAAGTTGAACCACTATCATTAGAAATAAGAAATTTTCTAGATGCAATAGATGGTAAAAATGATCTTGTGGTAAAACCAGAACAGGCTGTAAATGTTACAAAAATTGCAGAAGCTGCACTTTTATCAAGTCAAAGGGGAACACCAATCTATCTTGATCTAAGATGAACAGAAAATTATTAGAAATACTTGCATGTCCCATCGATAAACATCATCCACTAGAATTATTTGAAAATAAATCAGATGACGAAAAAATAACCGAAGGAACTTTGTATTGTGAAAAGTGTTCTAGGTTTTTTCCAATAATGGATGAAATTCCTATAATGTTGCCTGATGAATTAAGAGATAAAAAACAAGATATTGAATTTCTAAAAAGAAATACTAGGGAATTACCAGAGAAAATTATAACGAAGGCGTTACCATGGCATTTGTGAGATATTTTGGTTACTAACTATATTTCTGACAAAGCAAAGATTGGTGAAAATACCAAGATCTGGAATTTTGTTTATGTTGGAGATAACGTTGAAATTGGAAGCAATGTCAAGATCGGCTCTCTAGCTCATATAGATTATGACGTAAAAATTGGAGACAATACGCTCATTGAAGGATTAGTTTACATCCCACCACTTTCCAGGATTGGAAAAAATGTTTTCATTGGACCCAGTGCTGCACTAACAAATGATCCTTACCCACCAAGTGAAAAATTAGTTGGTGTAATAATTGAAGATAATGTAATAATTGGTAGTAGAGCTGTAATCAAAGCAGGTGTAACTATTGGTAAAAATAGTGTGGTTGGAATGGGTGCAGTAGTCACTAAGGATGTCCCACCAGATACCGTAGTTATGGGTGTTCCTGCGAAGACAAAATACTCGCGTAGTGAATATGATAAAAGACAAACTGAATGGAAGAGTAACTAAATCTAAGATTTTACTTGTGATTTGAATATCCAGTTCTTGACTTTTGTTAGCGTGAATAGCCAAATGAATATTAAAAATAATGCAATAATTACTTTAATGCTAGAAGTAATTATTGGATCAATACCTGAAGAAAGTGTAAATGGTCCAACAAATACTATTACTAATCCACCACCGATTAACATTAAAATCCACATAACAAAGATAAAACTGTAAATTTTTATCGCCATTAAATTTTCACTCCCATCATAAATGCCGTGATGACTGCTAAGACTCCTGAAAATGTGGTCAATTTTAAAACTTCATTGCAAATTTGTTTTTCCGACAATGGTTTTTTTGCAATAAGTAACCTTACTAATGTAATTGGTGCATGATTTTCGTCGGTGGATTTCAGTTTAAAGTCATCAGTATGTTTTACAGGATTTTTAATTTCTCTATGTTCAACTATTTTTTTAACACTTGAGAGGAACAAAAATGAATTGATGACAGCAGGTAAAATTGCAACTGCCGCAATAACTTCTACTTGACCAACAATAGCTATAACACCATATGTTGCACCAAACATCACAGCGCCAGAATCACCAGGAAAAATCTTGCTCGGGAATTTATGATATTTGTAAAAAGCAAGAGAAGCAAACCCTAAGCATAGGCAAGATATACCAATCTCATAATTCTGTAGAATAAACAGTGAAACTGCCAACGCAAAACTTGCAATCGTAGTAACTCCACTAGCTATTCCATTGAGAACATCAATAGAATTTATTGTATTTCCCATAATTGGGATCATGAATACCACTAAAGCTAGATACAAAGATGGTATTTTGACCGAGCCAAATAGAGGAAAGTCAAGATTTGAGTCATATGCACCTAACAAAAGTATTGGAGCTGCACAAAATGCTAGTGCTAGAGGTTTAAACCAACCACCCATAGTTTTTTTATCATCTATTATACCAACAGAAAATCCTAGAATGGATGTTATGATTATAGCTAAAATTTCTGATATTGGGAAAAATAGGTATAAAGTAATTTCTGATGCAACAATTCCAAGAAGTATTGAGATACCACCTGGTCGGGGTATCATGATATTGCCTTTCTTGTTAACGTCCTTTACCGTTATGTTTCGCTTTTGTAGGAATTTAATCAAAACAGGTGTAAACGCATAAATCGAAAAAAAAGCAATTGCTGATACAATTATAGCCGCTATTATTTTTTCTTCCAATTATTCTACCTTTTCTACCTGTGATTTGATACTTTTTGCAATCGTTTTACCAATTTTATCTATTTCTGCTAATTTCTCAAGTGATGCTTTTCTCAAATCTATACGATCATGAAAACCATATTTGTGCAATATTTTTGCCCGTACACGTCCCACATTTTTGATTTTTACCAGATCAAGGTATTTTTCTGGTACACCATGTCTAATTCGCTGTCTTAGAATATCTAATTCATCAACAAGAATTTGATTTTTCCAGAATCTAGCAATTTCTCTAGTAATGTATGCCAAATGTTCAGTATTTTGGCGTATTTGAAATACATCACCAGGTTCAGCATTAAATTCATCAGACATCATAGAATATGTCATACCATCAATCCAATAATGTAGTATTAGTAGACTTTTTGTCCAATCGTGATTCAGTTTCTGTTCCGTGTATAATTTTTCATGTTTAAAATTATCATGCATCTCTTCCATCTTTTCCTCAAGTTTTCCTGTTAACCCAAACTGTGGATAGAATTCAGGCAGATTGGTAATCATATGCAAGAAACCAAATGTGTGTTTGTTTCCTTTAACATAGTCCTCAAGATATGCAGTTATATCGAATGCAGTTTTTGGATCAATCCTTAACCAAAATACTTTTTGTCCAAATTTTGTAGGTTTGAAACCATCTTCATCAGTAATCATATCATACATTTTCAACTCTTTTAGCCGATTAGCGATTTTACTTTCTAACTTATTATCAGACAAACCACCAAAAGTTTGAGAAAAAAATTCATTGAGCTTCCCTTCAGAAATTGCAGAAAAGGTTGACGATGTTGCAATTAAACCAAGTAAATGAATTCTTAGAGAACTGGCACCAAGTATTTGTGACTCGAGAGATTCTGGAACACCATCTACATAATGTTCTAGATATTGATTGGGTGAGCCTTTTGCAACAATTATTGATTCACCTTCATCATCGTATTGTGGCCTACCAGCTCTTCCACACATCTGTTTGTATTCTAAGATAGGAATTGGTGCATTTCCATTTGCGCCAAATC
The DNA here is from genome assembly GCA_902590655.1 of uncultured marine group I thaumarchaeote. Classification (GTDB taxonomy): domain Archaea; phylum Thermoproteota; class Nitrososphaeria; order Nitrososphaerales; family Nitrosopumilaceae; genus Nitrosopelagicus. Next base: position 4,194 of record CACIXQ010000002.1, on the reverse strand, counting down.
TGAATACGCTAGAAATTATTACTCTGCGTGCTGGAAGATTTACGCCTGCAGCCAAAGTTGGAGTTGCCGTTAACATTTTGATATTTCCATTTTTGAATTCAGTTTCAATTATTGTGCGACATCTTTGATCAAGTCCTGCATGATGAAATGCGGTTCCATTTCTTACAGCATCTGCTAATTTTTTTACTAACTTTGTTTGATCTTCAGTTTCCCTTGGAAGTATTGTTTTAGAGGTTTTATCTAATTCCTCAAGTTCATCTTTTTTCAATTGTTTCGCAACAAATTTTCCAGCTTCAGTAGCGGCAGCAACTGCACTAGATCTTGTCATAGTGAATATCAGACTTTGTGCTCCATCTTCTACTATATCTAACCCCAAGCCGATTGCAGGATTTCTATGTCTAGTTTCTCTTTTTTTGTCAAGATTACCTTCAGATTCAACACGATCTTGATTTGTTATGGTATGATTACTATATACTGCTTCAGATAATGGCACAGGTCTCCATTCACTTTCAACAAGCTTACAATCCAACCATTCTGCAAGTTCAGAAGAATTTGATATAGTAGCACTCAGTGCAACTATCTGCGGTTTTTTTCCTACATAACCAGTTTTCAATCTAGTCAGAATCATTTCAAGTGTAGGTCCTCTACCAGAATCACCAATAAGGTGGATTTCATCAGAAACTACTACTCCTATTTCATAAATCCAAGATTTTTGAAACGTCATCATAGCATCCATGGTTTCGTTTGTAAGAATTATGATATCTGCATCATCCAATTCATTATCTTTTGAATCAAAATCACCTGTAGATATTGCTACTTTTATTTTACTTCCGCTGATTTTTTCTAATTTTTTAAACTCTTCAAATTTTTCAGATGCTAGTGCTCGTAATGGGGTAAGATAGATTACTTTGGATTTATTTTTTGATAGATGAGATAGTGTTGCTAGCATTGCAATGAGTGTTTTGCCGCTTGCAGTGGGGACAGAAATCATGACACTTTTACCATCAAGAACTCCTGCTTTCACCGCATCATTCTGTGGGGGGTAAAGTTTTGTGTAGCCTTCTGATTTTAAGAAATTAATTGTATTAGAGTCGAGCGGTAATTCAGCAATTCTCATACTGTATTCCAATGACCTGGTTTTGACTCATAAATAGATGCTTCTTGGTTCATTTTGCGAACAAATCGTCTAACTTCGTCTTCATCTTTGAATTTATCTGATTTTATGAGTTCATCAATCAAATCTTGTTCTAATACAGGTGATTTGTCATCACCCTCAAGTGATCTCATGGTTTCCATGAATGTAGATAGCTTTGATACTTCACTACGAGGACGACCCTGAAGTACGCCGATGTCGACCTTACCTGTATTAACATCTATTCCAGAATTCTCCAACATTTGATTGAATAGGAAAATCGCTCTTTCCGCATCGTCTACATCAACTTGATTTTTTAACAAAAGTCTTGCCCGTGCGGTCGATAATCTAATCAATCCTTCTAGCTGTCGTGGTGTTATTGTAATCATTTTTTCTTTATCCTCACCCTCAATACTTCTCATTTTAAGATAAAATTCCATTATCTTAGTTTCAGCTTCTTTTGTCAGAGCTGGTTCAATTCGTTTTGCGTATGCCAAATATTTTGTAAGAATATCTACATCTATGAGTGATGCAGTATCAGTTCCAGATTCTCCATGCTGACTTATGATATGTTCTGCTATCTGTCTGTCTTTTTCCTCCCCAGGGATATCCCTTACAACGAATACCAAGTCAAATCTTGTAAGAAGTGGAATTGGAAGATTAACATTCTCGGTTAAATTTTTGAATGGATCGTACTTTCCAAACATAGGGTTTGCCGCAGCCAATATTGATGTTCTAGCATTAAGTGTTGCAACTATACCTCCTTTTGCTATGCTAGCTGATTGCTGTTCCATCACTTCGTGTAGGGCACTTCTATCTTCTGGTCTCATTTTATCAAATTCGTCTATGCAAACTAGACCTTGATCACCAAGAACCACTGCACCTGCTTCTAGCATAAAAATTCCTGAAGTATCACGTACTACAGCTGCAGTTAGACCAGCAGCAGTGGATCCCCTTCCTGATGTATACAATCCTCTAGGAGCAATCCTTGCACAAAATTTTAGCATTTCACTTTTTGCAGTACCTGGATCACCAACAAGAAAAACATTGATGTCTCCTCTAACTTTTGAACCGTCAGAAAGTGCACGTTGTGTTGAACCTACAATCAGCAAAAGAATTGCTTCTTTGAATATTTCATGTCCTCGAATATGTGGTGCAAATGATGCAACTAATCTCTCATAGATATCATCATTCTTTGCTAAAGTTTTAATTATTTTTTGTTCATCTGGAGAAATTTCTTCCCTTTCTGTTCGTCTTGAACTTTTATTGCCTTTACCTCCAATAAACTCAATATTGTCTCCATCTATTCGTAGCCTGTAAAGTGCACTTTCAGATTGCTTTACTCCAGATATACGCTCCTGCTCAATTCTAACAATTCCAGTCAAAACAATTCTATCGCCAGGACGTGCGTAATCTACCAAGTCTTGCTTCATACTAACGTTCACATAGTGAGGTAATTGTCCTGGTGGAAGATCCTCTGGCAATTCCTGTAATCTAACTATTTGAAAGTCTATGAATCTGCTTTCTTCAGGTACTAAAGCTAAGTTTGTATGCTTACAGTTTGGTGTTTGACATTTTACAGAAGCATTCAAGCTCATTCCATCAAGCAAAGTGAATGTTGAAATATGTTTGTCAAGACACTTGTAAGTTACTTCTTTAGCAAGTGGTTTTACCTCTGAAGCTCTTACTACCATACCAGAGACACTTATCATCTTGGTTATGACGTCAGAGTTAATTTGACGTAAACTTCGTTCGTCTGGGAAATTTGCTATACGTGCACGTATATCATGTTTAATTTTCTCTGCATATTCTGGATTACTCTCCTTCAAAATTTCATAAATAGCCCTTGAGAATGCATGAAGAATTTCATCAGCGCTTTCAATGAATTTTGATTCAATAACTGGCACAGATACTAGATCATTAAAATCTACAACAATGTACGTAGATTGCTTAACTATCATCTGATCAATATGTTCCACATAAGAAAAGGAACCAGTAGGATCTTTGAATTGCGTTAGAAATTCCTTTACTTTGTCTGCAAGTGCAGAGTCTGTTAATGCTCCTTCCGCTGTCATGTTTTGTTACCTACTACTGTTTTAGAAAAATTGGAGCTATTATCATTAAGGTTATTGTAGAATTCTCGTTCTTCTATAGATAATTTTTGAGAAATTTCAGCCGTGAGTTTCGATGTATCAGCAAGACGAACTATTTTGGTTTGTCTCGTTCTAACTAGAGTGTTTAGTAAACTTTGAACCTTATCATAATCTTTTTCAGGCAATCCTTTCATGTATGATTTCATTTTTATGTAAAAATGAGGGTCAGCTTGTTGTTGGACTTGAAGTGTTGATAAATCAAATTGACCTAACATCTTTTCCTTTTCAACAGCCTGTTTTAATTCTACAAGCATATCTATATCTTGAATTTCAACAAATTTTTCAGATTCTAAAACTTCCGCAGACCATCTAGGGATGTTAAGAATTTCACCTGTTTTTCCTTGAATTGAAATACCAGAAATATCTAAAGATGTATCTTTCTTAAATTCGACTTTAACATCCGTTAGGTTATGTCCTATCGAATGAATTTGTACTAATTCAGATATTTCCAATGGATCTGTAAGACCATTGAGCCATTTAATGGATACGATCGATCAAATGAATTTACAAAAAGCTTTGATCATTTGATCCTTTATGTCATTTATTAATAGGAAAGTGTGGTTAAAGATCTAATGTCATCATCAAACGTGATGTGGGTAGAGAAATATCGTCCACAGCAAATGTCTGAATTGGTAAATCAGAAGGAAATTGTTGGTAGCATTAATTCTATGTTAAAAAACCAGAAAGAATTACCACATCTTTTATTTTCAGGTTCCGCTGGTGTAGGAAAGACCACTGCTGCACTTTGTGTTTCAAGAGAGATCCTAGGAGAACATTGGCGTGATTATACACTGGAACTTAATGCATCGGATGAGCGTGGAATAAACATGGTGAGAGAACGAGTGAAAAAATTTTCTCGATTTGCTGGTTTGGATACTGAAATTCCGTTTAAAATAATAATTCTTGATG
>CACIXQ010000001.1 GCA_902590655.1 uncultured marine group I thaumarchaeote | reverse complement strand
CATACTCTATGTTTGAGATTTACGTTAAGGCGTTTTGTGAAGGAAAATTGAAAAATCTTCTACCGTTTAGTGTCTTAGAGTTTCAGAAAATATCTAAAAATTCGTTTACAATTCAAAATGAGTTGTTGAATGGTTTTATGACATTACCAAAAACTAAAAAAGCTGATGTTCTAAGCTTCTTTGCAAAATTCACGTAATCGATTAAACAGTGTCTTCCTTACCAAATTTACCAAATAGTGATGATATGGTTATTTGTTTTCCTTGTTTCTTTCTGATATAACATCGCTCGTAATATTGGCAATCTAGACAATCTAGTGATGGTTCTACTATTGGTGGTTTTGCTTTCGGATCATCTTTTTTTCTAGCAAGAAGATCATGAAGTACTTTAGCACGTCTAATCACTTCTTCAAACATCTTTTGATTTCTGTTTGTAACAAATGATTCCTCTTTTCCATCTGGTGTGATATATACAATAACACCTTCAATTTTATCAAACATCCACATACAAGCATTCACGTACAAAATATCCACAGGAATTGGATTGTCCGGAAACCTAGGAATTGACCTAAAGATTAAGACAACATCTTCCCTAATCATGTCCGCCTGACCCTTCAATGTCAAACCACCAGTCATATCATATGCACCCATAGTAGAATGAGATTTCATTTTTCGAAACAATCCTCCCAGTACTTTGTTGAATTGTGTCTGTTCAGTATCTACTGGATCCGTTCTGTCATAGAAGGAACGACGTAAACATCTTGTAGATTCGTTAAGATAAATTGTGTTAGGATCCTTTGCGTCAATCTTTAATTCGATATCCTCACCAAGATCGTCGATGGCGTCTCTTACTATCTGCTTATAGTCTCTATCTCCAACACTCATGATACATCATTTCGAACATACCTTAAAAATGTAAAACATATACTAAAAGTAGAAAAATAAGAAAAAGTTGGAAAATTCCAATATTTTTATGCGTCTGGTGCTCTTGAATGTCCCTTGCCACGCAGTCCGAATACAACTACTGCCATAGCAATTAACACGCCAATTGCTGCTCCAAATGCTGCCATTGATGCTTCTGCCATGGGTGACATGCTTAAAGTCCATCATATATAGTATTGGTAATTTTTCTTATATTTTTACAAATAATCACAATTTTGAAATTTTATGATACCAAGTTAATCGTGCTTAGAAAAGCTGAATTCTAGAATGTTTTCCTGACCTGCTGTTATTGAACTAAGATTGAAGAAGGCCTCGCCTGAAATTCTCCAATTTAGATCATTATTTTCTAGTGCATTCCACACTTCTGGTGTATTGCCAGTATTGGTGATAGTGAGTTTTTCACCTATAGGAACTGGCCTTTCATTAGTTATAATGAAATAATTTGGAGATGCAAGGAATCCTTCTGGCTGTGAGCCCAACTCACCTATAGCAATTTTGGCGTCATCATGATAAATTGAGTACTTTACGTGTTGAAGCATAACAGATTTGAAGTTTGGATTTGTAAACTTGAATTTTATCTCAAGTGTTGCCTGCTTGTCAGTTACCTCTAATATGGAAAGATCAAATAATTCCACAACAATTGGCAATACCTCTTGCCCCTGATTTGACGGTGCGAAAAATCCTCCCTCGACATCACTGATTATTGAATTACCAGTTAATGTGAATACAAGTATAATCGCAATAAGAACACCAGCCGCTCCTCCAACAACGATTTTAGAATTCATCGGTTTTTGATTCTTGTGTATATTTCTTAAATGTTGAGATAAAATGCATATAGTGCCATCATGTCTAGTATATTATGCAGTACTTTCAGGCAGTTCAGATTGGAAAACAGAGAGCAAACAAGGCACAGATGGTTCTGTTTGACATATCTGGATTTGCCATGCTAACTCTCACTACCAAGAAGATTGATGGAAAGTTTGCTCCAGTTGGAGAAGAATCATTTGTTGCTGTGATTAAAACTGATGATGGTTTTGTTGTAATTTTAGTGGACGCAGATGGATTTACCAAGGCACAAACAAAAGCGTTAGAGAAGGAAGATGCACAAAAAATATTCAGCAAGGTTTTGGAATTGGATATTACTGAATTTTCAGGTAAGGAGATAAAAATTTGGACTGATACATATCCTACTGTACAGAATGAATTAAAGTAATCACTGAATTATCTCAGTTCCTACATGCTTACCATTCAAAGCATTTTCAATGGTCTTAATTTCTGCATCTATGATTCGTGTTTGGATTTTTGATCTCTCTATCACTTTTAGTGCAACTATATCCATTAGATCATATCCACCAGCCATTGAATCCTCATGTACTAACAAGTTACGAAGATCCTTGATATCAATACGTGCAAATTTTTTCGCTTTTTTATTTTTGTTGGGATCTGAATCATATATGCCGTCAACATCAGTTGCGTTTAGAAATTCTTCTGCCTTTATCTTTTCAGCAATTAATGCAGCAGTCCCATTTGTGCTTTGGCCAGGATGTAGTCCCCCTGCAACTACAATAAGACCACTATCTACTGCATTTTTGACTTCAGCCAAAGTTGTTGGAGGATGAGGGTATGCCTTGTCCTTTAATGCGTAAATTAGCAGCTTTGCATTTAATCGAGATATCTCAATGCCAAGTTCATCTAAAGTAGATTCGTCAGCTCCTGAGGATCTAGCATGGGAGATAAAATATCGTGCAATCTTCCCACCGCCTGCAACTATTATTGGTTGGTGTGTTTTACTCTTCTTTACAAAAAATGTTGCATAATCCTTCAGTTTCTTTGTCTCATCCATACTAAACACACGTCCAGATAGTTTTATGACAAATCTTTTTTTCATTATTTTAGATCACCAAGAATTGATTTGGCTACAATTTCAACTTTTTTCCGATTTTTGGATGTGGTATAAACCCTTAAAATTTTCATAAATCCAGACATTACAGAAACCAGCTGAATGTTTGAAATCTGAATTTCCTTAGCTTTCGTTCTATTATTATCCTCTTCTAGAAGAATTATGGATTTGGATTCCTTTTTTGATGGAGATAATGGAATTGATGGTGTGTTAGAACTATCAACAAAAATCTCATCAGTGTTCACTTTGGATCTTTTTGAAATCTCTTCTCTAATTTCGTTTAGACGTTTTTTTCCTATTGTGCCGCTAGTTAGAGCCAACTCGAATACTGATTTGAATAAATTACGATTTTGGTAGTCTGTAGCAATTTTTTTTGCAGTCTTAAGTTTGGAGTTATGCTCGGGTAGGTTTAACAGTTTAGAAAGAATTACATCGTCAGATAATTCCAAATAGTCATCAAGAACCATTGAAGTGAGATTAAGTTCCTCTTCTGCTAGCTCCATTGACTCTATCAGCATTACTTCACCAGCCCTTACAGTTTTGTGAAAGTATACAGCTTTGAACATTTGATAACGAGAAATCAGCATGGTTTCAAAATTAACTAGCGCTGATTTGTCAAGTGCTAGTTTGTTTTTGTATACATCCAGAGAGTTTGTAAGCCTATTATGGTCAATCTTTGCATGTTCTGCTCCAGTAAAGTACCCATCCCTGAGTAAATAATCCATAATATCAGCGCTTAACGCACCAGATATTATTTCATTCATGAACTGAAATTTTGAGTCACCGAAAGCAAGTTTAGTAATGAATTTCTTATCAAATCCACTTTTGGAAATTAAATCTCCAATAGTTGTCTTGAGTATGATCTCTTTTCCTATGTCTTCATGTGAGTGTTTTTTCTTTTGTAGAAGTTCCTCAAATAGATGCGAAAATGGACCGTGACCTATGTCATGTAGTAATCCGGCAAACCGTAAATCTTGAATGTCATTAGAAGAAATTATTCCCTTTTCGTTAAGTGCATGACCCGCCATCGATGCTATATGCATGACTCCAAGAGAATGCTCAAATCGCGTATGCTGCGCGCCAGGATAGATTAAGTGTGCACCAGAAAGTTGTCTTATCCTCCTTAATCTCTGAAAAATTGGTGTGTCTATAATTTTCAGCTCGTTTCCATAAACTCTAACAAAATCATGAATTGGATCTATAATATCAAGATGCTTTTTTTTCATGATGTTATTTTCCTAGAAACAATTTTCATAATCTCCTTATGCGTTTCCTCCTTTGTATTAGATGATACAATTTTCCATCTGTGTTTTTTTGCTAGTCTACGATATATCTGAGATATTTTTTTTGAGAATTTTTTGTCTTTTTCAAATTTGTCTCGTTTTGATTTTTTACGTGAAAATGAATCGCTTTGTGAAGTATCCAACACAATAACAAGATCTGCCCTTGGAAGGCCATCTTCTAGTTTTTGTAGCCATTTCTCCTTCAATCCATTGGCTATACCGTATACAAGATTGGAGTGATAGTACCTATTCATTACTAAAACAGAATTCTTTGAGGATGCTTTTTTTATCTCGTCAAGTTTTTCGTGTCTATTTGCTGCATAAAGGAAATGAACTATTTCTGGTGTGAACTTTCTTTTTCCATAAAGATAGCTTTTGATTTCTTTGCCAATAACTGTTGAATAATCAGGAAAGCTAAAAGTTGCGGTTTTAATCTTTAATCTTTTCAGTGCTTTGACTAACATTTCTGTTTGTGTTTTTTTTCCTGCTTGATCCAAGCCCTCAATTGCGATAATCAATACTAAATAAGACAGCCTCAGGATTAAATATCTATCAAAATTTATAACATAAAAAAAATCAGTAATCAAAATGGGATTAGTTAAGCATGTTGCTAAGGAATTTTTTAAGGAGATAGATGACAAATCTAGAGAGTTTTTTGAGTTTGTATTGCCACCTATTGATCTGCATGAAGAAAATAACAATCTCATTGTTACAATAGATATCCCTGGCTTTGACAAGAGTGACATCAAAGTTTCAATGAATGGTAATGTACTATCTATCAATGCAGAAAAAAAAGATAACAAAAATGGTAGAACTATAATGAAGCAGCGCCCACGCGTAATTGACAAGAAAATGAGATTGCCAATAACTGTTGAAGAAGGAGAGGAGAAAGTGAATTCTGCAAAATATGTTGATGGTGTGCTAACAATTGAAATCCCAATTACAAAGAAGGGAAAAGAAATCTCATTAGATTAACGATTTCTAGTCGCTGCAAATATTCCCATAATTGCTGCAGACGCAATCATTCCAATTATTCCAAATGTTTCATTTGACTGAAATAGGAATGCAGATCCAAAAAATACAGCTCCAGATAAGATGCTTCCTGATAGCAGTGTGTTTGAACTATGTTTAGTTTTTTGCTGCAGAATACGGTTCTCGTCCATAAATTTTTTTATTTCAGGTGCAATTGTGAGTGTATCATCAAGTGTCTTGGCAAATCTTTTGAATGAATGTTTAATCTCCTCTATGTATGCATCTTTGATCAAACTTTCTTCTTCTAAAATTTGTCTTAGAACTTTGATGAATTTGAAATCAACCTTATGCGTATGATAGATTCCCTCTATGATTGTTGACATTCTAAGATACAGTGCAAGATGTTTCGGAAGTTTAAACGGAAACTTTGACATAGTTTTGTTTGCAAGTGACATCAGTGCTTCGACTTCCATCTCGTCCGGCTTTTTCCCATACATCGATTTTATGGACATGTTGATTCCCTGTTCTATCACTTCTCGGTTAAAGTCAGGCGTTAACATGCCGAGCTCATCCATTGCATTTACAGTCCTTGGTGGATTCTTTTCTACAAGGGCAAGATATAGTCGAACTAGACGTAACCTAGTCTCATTGTTTAGCCTCCCAATCATTCCAAAGTCATATAGGACTAGTGTTCCATCATCCTTGACCGATATATTGCCCGGATGTGGATCTGCATGAAATATGGAATGTCGCAAAAGCATTGTAAAGAAGACCTTGTGCACGTCAATGACTAGTTTTTGCCTGTCAATTCCCTTTTTGTCAAGCTCCTCAATATTGGTAATTTTAATTCCTGGAATGTATTCCATCGTAAGTACATTCTTTGTTGAATAATCATCATGTACCTCTGGGATTATTACATTGTCGTACGGCTCCATATTCTTTTTTATTTTTTTCAGATTTTCAGACTCTTGGGAATAGTCCATCTCCTCGTGGATAGAATCAGCAAACTGCTTCATTATAGGAATTATTGAGAATCTTAAGTTTGGATCAACAAACTTCATTGCAAAGGGGATTATCTTCATCAAAACTTTGAGATCTTTTTCTACTTGTTTTTCAATTCCTGGTCGCTTTACCTTGACTATTACTTTCTGGCCATTTTTTGATGCTAGATGCACTTGACCGAGAGATGCGCCGGACAATGAGTTTTGATCTAGGTCATCAAACTTTTCCTCGATGTTGCCAATGTCTTCCTCAATTATCGGTTTTACTTTCTCAAATGGAACAGCAGGTACGCTGTCTTGTAATTTAGATAATTCTTCTAGATATGGTTGTGGTAAGATGTCTGCACGTGATGAAAGCCACTGTCCAAACTTGATAAAGACAGGACCTAGAGAGATACATGTGTTTAGAATTCTTTGTGCGTTTCTCCGAAATCTTTTTTCGTCAATGTTCTTTCCTTCCTGCGAGATCCAAAGAATACGGTCTTTTCTCAGAGCCAATATTACCGGAATCAGTTTGATGAATACGTGAATTGTTCTTGCAAGTACCAAGATCTTACTCCTTTAGTTTTTTACAAATGATGTATGATGCATAACCAGTTATCAAAGAAGCAACTAGGCCAGAAAAGATTGATGATTGTTTTGAATTTTTATTTTGATTATAAAGATAGGAGCCAACTTTACTGCCTCCAATAATTGCACCAGTCAATCCAATCAGTACTTCGGGAGCATCCCATACTAAATGACGTATTGGATCGCTTCGGGGGTCGTACTTATCCATGTGTACAGTGTATTTGTCGTCATATTCACGTATGTGTAGGTTTCCATAACGATATTGTTTTTTTGCGCCCTTTTTGTCACCAAGTTTAGTCTCTTGTGCTCCTTCCAACATGAATTGTCTTAGATGCTTTGGTACCTCAATTTCCTTCATTTTGATGATCGGATATTTCCCATAATTGCTTATATTGTTAGCTAGAAAATTCAGGAAATTATTGTTAATAAAAAGTGGAGAGAGAGATAAGCCAACCAATTAAATTTGATTTAGCTGTCTCTTTTTCCACAATACCTCTTAATTGCATATTAAAAAACATTTCAGACAACAGATACTGATGCCTAAGGCTCAAAAAATATCTAGGATTCTGTACTCTTGCTAATGTATGGAATTTTTCCTTTTTTGATAAACGGAATTTTGTCTTTACTGTATAGTTTGTAGCCAATTGCAATCACAATAGCTAGAAAAATTAACCCACCTATCATCGAACCATAATCAGTGTTATCCTCAAATGGAGTAATCATGATTGTAGTATCGTATGTTACAGTGTGTTCAGCACGAACTGCATCTTTGTATGAAACTATAATCCTAACATCATGTTCTCCAAAACTAAGTAAGCCGTTAGATTCTATTGGAACATTGAATGGAACAGGTGAATCTGGCTCTATCTCATCGATGTATTGAGAAGACTCAACTATGTTAGAATTACTTCGTGGTTCTAATTTGACAAATCCGAATAATCCATCTGCATTTCCCTCGTTTAATATCTCACCAATCAGTGTCTTCTTTCCTGAAAGTTCTATTACTTTTACACCATAAATCGATGGATTTACCAATCCGTTAATGTAAAGATCAGCAACTCTTGTCAGAGATTGCTTATCTCCATGTGCATTGAAATAAGTAATCTTCATAGGAATACGAAGTGGTTCATTTTTCAAACTTTCTGGAACAAACACGTTAAATGAAAATGTCTTTGCAGAGTTTGGTTCGATGTTTCCTACTTTCCATTGATTTTGATCAAAAATCACTTTCTCTACATTTGTAGTAGATATGCTTGCGGAAGAAATCGATGTGTCCATGTTTTGTAATACAACATCAACGTTTGATAATTTGGCAGAACCAGAATTAGAAATTTCCAAAATTACAGGATTGTTTGTGATTGATGTTATGATTGGGGTGTTGGATTTGAGATTTACAACACTTTCTCCAGGTAGGCTGAAGGTAAATTGAAATGTGTTTTCTCTCACACCAGCTGATTTTAGTCTTGAATAGTCTATTTTGACAGAACCTGGATATGTCTTAGTTAATGCGCCTTCTGATACATCAACATAAAATGTGAGATAGAAGTTACTTCCCGTAGTTGCCTTTGCGTCGCTATCTGCAAGTATTGGATAGTTTACTCCCTGTGATGAATGAAAATAGCCAGGCAAGGAAAGCTTTCCCTTAATGCCTACTATGTCAGCTGTCGATACATTAGCAAGCGCTACAGTAAATGGAACGTTTTTGTCACCTGGTCCAAATTCCATTCTTTCAGTTGAAGTACCAAAGTAAGCGTCAAGAAACTTGACACCAACTATCTCATTACGCAAAATTCCTTGTGGAGGCTTATCAGTAAGCTGCCCATATGCGTGGAAAACTGGAATACTACAAACAAGCACCAACAAAAAGGCAAGTTTTAGAATAATCATACAACAACCTCCATTTCTGTTTGGTATTCACCTTCAAATGCACGACCGTCCTTAATTGTAATAATTCTATCAACTTCACCAAACTGAGATCTATCGTGAGTTACAACTATGAATGTCTGACCAAGGTCTCTTGCCATTCTTTTCATTAATTCCACAATATTTTTTGCAGTAACAGAATCCAAGTTTCCCGTGGGTTCATCTGCTAAAACTACTGTTGGGTTATTTACTAATCCACGTGCAATTGCAGCTCTTTGCGCTTGACCACCAGAAATTTTGTTTGCTCTTTTGAATAATTGATCACTAAGGCCAACTTTTTCAAGAACTTCTTTTGCTTTATCGTCAGTTGGAGAATCCAACTGTATCTGACTAGGAAGTAACACATTTTCTAACACTGTAAGATCAGCCAGAAGATTAGAAAATTGGAAGACGAACCCAAGTTTTTCATTTCTAAATGCAGAGATCTCATTGTCAGTCAAATTACTAGTATCAAACCCATCTACCAGAACTTTACCCTGTGTTGGTTTATCTAACAACCCAATCATGTTTAGTAAAGTTGATTTTCCAGAACCAGAACTTCCTACAATTAATACAAACTCACCTTTTTTAATAGAAAATGAAACGTTGTCAAGTGCTGTAACCTTGGTTTCTGCTTCTCCATAGATCTTGGTCACATTTTCTAATTGCAGTGCGGTATCAGACAGTTCTCATCGCCTCCACAGGTTGTTTTTTCGTGGCACGGTACGAGGGATATATCGATGCAATTACAGCCAGGATAAATGCTAGGAAGGCAGTTTCGCCAATTTTTTGCCAGTTGTAATTAACCTCCAGCGCTAAACTTCCTTGGAATTCCATCTTTGTTACCTTTGCATAAGTTGTATAGCCTAGACCCATTGCACTACCTACGCCAGCACCAACAGTACCAATAATCATTCCCTGCATGATGAAAATAATCAGAATGTCCTTACGTCTTGCACCAATGGCTCTCATAATGCCAATTTCCTTTGTTTTGCTGTTTACTAACATCATTTGTATGGTCAGAATAGCAAACGCAGATGACATCATTCCGAAATATCCAATCAAGTTGATCATTGCGATTCCAGATCTAAACCCTGAAAGGGTTGACTCTGCAGATTCCTCAATAGTTTCTGCCTTTAGATTATCATTTGGAAATGCTTGTAAAAATTGGTTTTTAATTTGTGTAGCTTCATAGGGAGTTACTGATTCTTGTAATCTAACCATAATTGATCTTGATTCACCAGATCTATCTAGCATGTCACGCAAAGTGTCTATGTGAATGATGACGCTTCTGTCAAATCCCTGCCCGCCAGCAGTTCCAGAAATGCCAGTTACAATGAACCGCTTTTTTTGATCAATGCCCCACTGATCTGTAATGATGAGTTTTACATTGTCACCGACTCTTACTGGTTGACATTCATCCTGACCACTGTCTCCTGTTACTGTTGGATCGGTTCCTCCAGACATGAAGAATCCAGTTTGTGAACATCCTCCAAGATCAGATGCAACAGACTCGCCAACAACGATTGAGTTACGAGCATAGACATACTGTCCCTCACCTACTGTTTCGTGGATGGTAGATGTTCTAATGTCGGAAATTGGATCAACGCCAAGTACTGGTACGTTAAACTTCTCATGCTCCTGCCCAGCAATTCTAGTTTCTGCTGTAGCAGACCCTTCTAACCTCGGCGTTGCTGCCTCAACATTCGGAATTCGTTCAAACCAATTAATCAAAACAATATCTGATTTTTGTATGGTGGATCTCTCTTCGTCATAAACGTAAATGTCCCCAAAACGATAATCTGACATGTCACGGATTATGGCATCGTATATTCCTTGAAAAATTACAGAATTTACATTGATAACTAAAATTCCAATTGAAACAGCCAACACTGCTCCAATCAAGCTTCCCTTTTTGTTTACCAGCATCCTCTTTGCCAGATTTAATCGGTAATCCACGAACAAAATCTTATTGTCTATTATATAAAGGGATTATATCATAGTGCTAACATATTAGACATAATTAAGTATAATAACTACTATTTACCACGAAGTAATAATGAAACTTAGCAAAATAGACAATTTAGATATGAAGATTCTTAGTAATTTGCTAAACAATTGTAGAGAATCAGACAGGCAGATTGGACAAAAAATTGGTCTTTCAGGAGTAGCAGTGAGATCAAGAATTGAGAAAATGCTAAAATCAAAATTAATTGAAAAATTCACTTTGAAGATCGAGCCACATCTTTTGGGATATAATGTGATTTATCTTGTTACAACAGGTCAGGACGTAAATGAAATTGTAAAACAGGTGAAGCTTGTAGGTGAGCCATTTTTTGTTGTACCATGCGTTGGCGGTTACTCGGCCTGTGGAATTGTTGTAAAGGGTGAAGTAGAGCAAAAGATCGCGATAATCAAAAACTTGCTAAAACAAGTTAGAATTCTAAATATCTTTGAAGCAGAAGATGCTGGAATAGAATCAAATCTTACCAAAACAGATCTTGACGTGATTGAACAATTATTGAAAAACCCGCGGGAGCAGATTGATGTTGTTGCCAAAAATGCAAAGATCTCATCCAAGACAGTTACCAGATCTATAGAAAAACTTCAGGAAAATCCTGCATTCCAGTTTACTTTAACATATGACCCTGGAAAAATAAAACCATACATCTCACATGCTATCTTATGTGTGATTAATGGAGATGTAGAGACTTTGCTTAAAGCATTAAGAAAACAATTCGAGGATCATTTCATGCAGATTCCATTTATTGCAAAAAACCAGATTGCTTTATTTTTGTACAGCGAAGACATATTCGAGATGGATGAGATGGTCCAGAAAGCTAATTCTGTCGAAAATGTAATCGCAGTTGAAAATTTTATGCCAAAAAAAATTAGCCTCCCACAGGACTGGATTAGGAATGGAATTAAGGAAAACCGTAAATCCGAAAGACTCCACCTATTGAGGATATAGTATATGAAAAAAAAGAAAATTTACGAAGGGAAAATAATTGGTCTTGATGTTTACAATCTGACAGTAGAAGGTAGAAAGGTCCGCCGTGAAATGATTAAGCATCCTGGCGCTGCTGCAATATTGGCATTTGATGAAAAGGATAGGATTATTCTAGTGAGGCAACACCGCTTTCCGCATGGATATATTTTAGAAATCCCAGCTGGAACATTGGAGAAAGGTGAATCGCCAAAACACTGCGCTATTCGTGAAATTCAGGAAGAAACTGGGTATAAGGCAAAAGCCATGAAACACCTAATCACATACTATCCTTCTGTGGGATACAATACAGAAGTAATTCATTGTTTTCTGGCATCTGGTCTAACACCAGTGAAAATGAAACTAGATACGGATGAATTCATAACTGTGAAAAAGATGGAATTGCCCAGACTGATAAAAATGATAAAATCTGGCAAGATCATAGATTCCAAAACAATTTGCGCAGTTATGGTATATGCTGCAAAGAAAAAACTACTGTGAGTTATTTTCTATAAGTTGGCTGGACCAGATCAGATATGTCTGACCAAGATTGTGCAATTTTTTCAAATGTGTAAATTAGGTTCAAAAACGCAATTGGTGTCTGTTTTTTCTGTTCAAGTGACGAACGAGTTTTAATAATTTTGTCCTGATACTGTCCGTGTAATTTTATTGCCTCTATTGCAAGAGAGCGGTTATTTGTGATAAATGCATCAATTGATTTTTTCTGAATTTTCTCAATATCTTTTGCAATTTCATATATTTTCTTCTGATCAGTGCCTGATAATGATGTGTCAGATATGGATTTTGCTAGGTCAACGATTGTGTCTCCAGCAGTCTCAAGAATATTCCCAGCTATCCTGTAATCTAGGATGTCTATATTTTCCAGATTAAAAATTCCAGCCAGCCTCCTGTCAACCATTGTGCTTCTGATGAAGCGAACTAGGAGGAAATACTGCCTGTTTATTTCGTCATCACGGTTTGGGATTGTCTGGAGGTTTGTGCTATCACCAGTTGTTAGGGCAGACAATGTTTCATCAAACATTCCAAGTGCAATTGAGCTCATTCTTTTGAAAATTTTTTCCGGATTGAGTGATGTCTCATCAAGCAGAAATTGACCTGTAATATTTGAGGCATCTTCATCAAGAATTTCCATGCCAACCAACCTCCTCATTGACTCACGTATGATTTCCCTATCCTTTACCGAGATTGTAGATTTGCCGTTAATCTTGATAATATCATATCCAAGTAGATACGCCCCAGTAATGTTAGCAGCTATATTTTCCTCGCTTGGAAGCGGATATTCTATCTCTATTTCCTTAGATAGTTTCTTACCCTCTCCTGCCGTGATGGATAAATTATTTTCTGAAGTTTCAATCTGAACCTGTGAGCTCTTACCCAGATTGTGAGCATCCACCCATTGTTTTGGTAGCGAAACCAAGATGCTACTACCAATCTTCTGCAGGCGTCGCGTAAATTTAGACAATTTAAACTAGTTTAATTAGTATAAGCCATATTTTTATATTTTTATTTTAGTTTAAATCGATCCATGATGGCAAGCGCATTTTGTCCAGCTCACATTACAGGATTTTTCAAGGCAGAACTTGACGAGAAAGATCCAAACCATCTTGGTTCGTTGGGTGCTGGATTCTCAATTCAAAAGGGAGTAAAGACAACAGTAATTCTAAACTCTAGAAATTCTAATGCCACAAAATTCCATATCCAAATCAAGGGATTCAAGACTGGTGATGTCAGAGTTTCTGAATATGTGTTGAACAAATTTCTTGCCGATAATGATGATTATTTTGTTGATGTAATTCACGAACTAAATGTGCCTGTGGGATATGGGCTTGGCTGTAGTGCAGCTGTTGCATTATCATTAGCACTTGCCCTGAACCAGGCACTTAATACTGGATACACAAAAACTGAGGTTGCACAGATCGCCCACTTGGCTGAAATAAAATGCAAGACTGGTCTTGGGGATGTTTTGGCATCATATCACGGTGGGTTCGAAATTCGTACTAAATCTGGCGCACCCGGAATTGGCGAACTTGAGAAAATAGATCCCAAGGAGAAGCTGGATGCCCTGATAGTCTGCTTTAACCCAATCTCTACTAAGAAGTTCCTAGCCGAGAAAATATCCCTAGTAAATGGATTGGGAGGGAAGATGGTTCAGGAACTAATCAAGTCAAAGGACATAAACGAATTTCAGGATAAATCGATAAAATTTGCAAAATACATCAAGGTGGTAACCCCAAAAATGAGCAATGTGGCTAACGAACTTCGTAAAAATGGCATAAAATGCGGCGTTGCGTTGTTTGGTGAGACCATCTTTTCATTGGTACCTTCTAGTGAAAAAAAAAGAGTTTTGGAAATCTTAGAGAAATATGACGGTCTTATTCTTTCTTCAAAAATTGATAATTCTGGTGCCAGACTAGATTAAAGATTACTTGTGGTGGTTTGTTGAATATTCCTAAATCTCATCCACGCTTTGTTTCTCTCAGCATACGGGAGAAAATTGTCAAGGGGTATAATGATGGTCTTGTTGCAAAAGAGGGTCTTTTGGCTCATGGACGTGGTGAGGCATTTGATTATCTGGTGGGAGAAAAAACTACCAAAACCGCAAAGGCTGCTATCAAGGCTGCTGCGGCTAAATTACTATCTGCCCAAAATCCTGTAATCTCGGTAAATGGAAATGTTGCAGCAATTTGCCCAAAAGAGGTTGTCCAGCTGGCTAAAGCAACCAAGGCCAAGATTGAGGTAAACTTGTTCTACTATGACGAGATTAGGAAGAAAAAGATTGAAAAATCGTTGAAAAAGGTTGGCGCAAAGCAGGTTTTAGGCACGAATCCAGGGTCATATCGTAAGATTGGTGGTCTAGACAGCCCCAGACGTATAGTAGACAAGGACGGAATTTTTGTGGCAGATGTCGTGCTGGTTCCACTTGAAGATGGAGATAGAACTGAAGCATTAAAGAAGATGGGAAAGACTGTCATTACCTTTGATCTTAATCCACTTTCCAGAACTGCCCAGAAAGCGGACATTACAATAGTAGACAATGTCATCCGTGGAATGAGACTTCTAGTATCAGCTTGTAAGAAATCAAAACCAGCAAAAACCAACTTTAACAACAGAAGGGCTTTGTCTTCTGCAGTTTCAGAAATTAAGAATAATTTGAAGAGGAGAGGGTCGCTTGCATAAGACGGTAAATGATATCATAGCAAAAAAGGGAAGTAAGAAGATCTCCGTAGTTACCAGTTATGACTATACCATGGCAACACTTTGTGATCAGGTCGATATTCTGCTTGTAGGAGACAGTGCCGGAATGGTCATGCTTGGCTATGAAAATACTGCTCCAGTAACTATGGATGAGATGGTGCTGTTTACAAAAGCAGTCAGCAACGCAAGGGAAAATGCACTAATCGTGGCTGACCTCCCAAACAAGTCATATGAAAATGAGGCTGATGCAGTAGCCAATTCTGAACGGCTGATTAGGGCCGGAGCAGATGCTGTCAAATTGGAAGGAAGAATGCCAGATATCATCAAGGCAATTATCAAGACTGGAATACCTGTCATGGGCCATCTTGGGCTTTTACCACAAACAGCCAAAAAATACACGGTTCAGGGAAAGACGGAGGAGGATGCTAAAGCATTGGTGGCTGATGCCAAGGCATTGCAAGAAGCAGGAGTTTTCAGCATCGTCTTGGAGATGGTAACAGCTGAAACAACAAAGCACATCACAGAAGCAGTTTTTGTTCCAACTATTGGCATAGGCTGTGGAAAGGACTGTGATGGACAGGTTCTGGTGATTCATGATATGTTGGGATTATTTGAGAAGATGACGCCGAAATTCGTCAAAAAATACCTTTCTTTGTCGGAAGAGATCAAAAAAGCCGTGTCTGAATACATAAAAAATATCGAAAATCGTACATTTCCAGCTGAAGAGCATACATTCCATATGGAGGCTCAGAAATGACCAAACACCCATCCTTGGATATTGTGGAAAGCTATGGCACTGAGCTCACTGGAAAGAAGATTGTTTTGTGTGTTGCCGGCTCGGTTGCCGCATACAAGTCAATCGAACTTGCAAGGTTGCTGATGCGACATGGTGCCAACGTCAAATGTGTAATGAGCGGTGCCAGTACAAAGCTGATCAAACCAGATTATATGAAATGGGCGACTGGAAACCACGTCATCACAAAACTAACCGGAAACATGGAACACATTGATCTTGCCGATTACAAAAGGTCTGACCTGATTATCGTTTATCCTTCAACTGCAAATACCTTGGGCAAGTTGGCTAATGGGATAGATGACACTCCAATTTCCACAGTGCTCACTGTAGCATTTGGTTCGAGGACTCCAATATTGATGGGACTTGCCATGCATGCATCAATGTATGAAAATGCAGCAGTTCGCAAGAATATGAAATTTTTGAGAAAGAAGGTTGATTTCGTATCTCCACAAATGATTGAGGGAAAGGCAAAAGCGCCAGAACCAGAAGATGTGCTAGACTTTGTTTTGAACAAATTTGGACAATCAAAAAAACTGAAAGGAAAGAGGGTGTTGATGACAGCAGGTCCAACAGTCGAGAAGATTGACCCTGTCCGTGTCATGACAAATATCAGTACAGGAAAGACTGGAACCCTGTTAGCCTCAGAACTGGTATCAGCAGGCGCCAAAGTGACCCTAGTTTACGGGCCTGGAACTGCCAAACCTCCAAAAGGTGCCAAAATCATTCGTGTAAAGACGGTTTCAGAGATGTTTAGTGCGGTCAAGAGGGAACTCAAAAAGAAATTTGATGTTGTGATACTGGCTGCTGCCGTATCTGACTTTATTCCAAAAAACTCAAACTCAAAGATTAAGAGCAACAGAAGCACTGCCATCAAACTTACCAGAGCCCCAAAGATCATAGATCACATCAAAAAGATCCACAAGGGAATTCTCATAGGTTTCAAGGCTGAAGCCAATGTATCGAAAAAGGAGCTTGTTTCCAGGGCAAGGAAGAAACTGAAAGAATCTGACGCTGACTTGATGATAGCCAATGATATTGGTTCTGGATACAATAACTCTGACTATAATGAGGTCTTTCTGGTAGACTCGAAAAATGTGGTAAAAACTGGTCGCAAAACCAAGGCTAAGATTGTAAAAATTATCCGTAAAAATATTGAAAAAAATCTTAACTAAAAGAGAGTGATGATGATATTATGGTAGGACCACAGGACGGCGGATTTGGATTTGACCAATCCAAAAAATATACGTCAGTTGACAACATAGAAAAAATTTGTGTTCAATGCCAAGCTGGTCAGCACAAAAATTGTCTTGCAAAGGCAAAGAAGATACCAAGCTGTGATTGTGAACATTGTCTAATTTACGGTTAAAATGACAAAGCAACCTCTGTTTTCTGCCATGACAACAGACTTTGATGCGGACATCAAAAACTTCAAGGAAATACTAAACGAGTTGGAGCTCAAGACACATACAAAGAACGGTTACAAGTTTAGCCCTGATGCCAAAATGGCCGCTGGCTGGTGGTTTTTTGAGATTTACATGGAGCAGGAATTTGCAAGAAACATAATTGAAAGTGATATGCTCAACAAAAAGAAAGGACGTGACAGAATCCTCAAGTATATTGAAGAGCAGTTGAAAAAAAGAAAATCAAAGGCTCGACTCAGATTCTTTGATGATTATCCGTTGATGCGTAGATATTGGAGTTGGCTCATGAAATGAGACTCTAAAAGCCAAAAATAGATATCAAAAAGCCCAAAATAGAGCTTAAAAAGCTCAAAATAGAGAATAGAAACTAGTCAAGGAACATGAAGATTAAAACCATCACAATAATGCATGCTAAGGACAGAAAATAGAATGCTGGTAAGCTCTTTGGTTTGTCTGTGGAAAAAAATGATTTTTTTCCACTATCTGGTTTCATAACATTATAACATGTGTTGAACATTTATTATTTTTAGTATAATGGAAGAAGAACCAAAGGATGTCATTGTGCTTGGTGCAATTAGGAGTGGTGCCAAAAAATTTGATAAGATTGCAAGTGTTACAAAGATCAAACCGGACGAGCTTAACAAAATTTTGGAAAAGCTTGAGGAAAGAGGATTGATTTCTGTGAATGAAAAAAAAGGTTTTTTCGGACCCAAGATTGAGATAACGACAACAGAAAAAGGCTCTAGAGAAATTGATGAAAGAATTCACGAACTACAAGAAGAATGGGGTCAGATGGTTACACTATACAAATCCGGAGATAAGAAAAAACTCAAAGAATACATGGATGAAAAACGCTCATTTTTCCCAACAATGATGTATTTCGGAATAATCGACATGATGATGTTTAGTATGATGTTTAGTATGATGGGTATTGGAATGTCTGACTTTTTTGCAGGTGATCCTCAAGGAATGGAATATGCAAATGATGGTGGTATGGATGGTGCTGGTGATTCAGATCTTGGCGATGGCGGATTTGACATCGATATTGGGTTTTAATCATGCCATATGGCTATGACAAAACCAGATCAGAAAGAAGATGTAAGGACTGCAACAAACTGCTTTACGTTTTTGAGACTGGTGAATATTGTATAGAATGCTCAAGGAAACAAGCAAAAACCTGATCAACATGTTTACAAACAAGATTATCAGAGAAAAATCATGACCGAACCAGAAGTACCACAAAAACGACCATATCCAATGCAAGTCGAAGCAGGAAAAGAATATCATGTTTGTATGTGTGGAAAATCTCAGAACCAACCACTATGTGATGGCTCTCATGCAGGATCAGGTCTTGGACCAAAAGTTTTCAAAGCTACTGAAGCAGGATTCGTTGCGTTTTGTGGATGTAAACACAGCAAGGATGAAACAGGAAAGTGTGACGGAAGTCACAGCTCGCTGTAGTTAGATATATTGTAAAAAGAAATTATTTTTTCTTTAGCCAATCCCATTCGGGACGCTCACCATCATCTATCATAATTGGCTTCAAACAAATTCTGATTTTTATTTTAGATAATAAATTTCACTATTCTAGTACACTAGTTATTTAGACAATATTTTTCTGATTTCTTCTAACTTTTGTTCAAGTATTGCATCCTCAGGTCTATCCTGAAATCTTATTATCTCAACAATATCGTCGAGTATCCGTAAAATGTCTTCTCTTCTTTTCCTATAATCTGCGATTTTTTCTTGCTCAGCTTCTGTCATGCCTGTCTGATCAATTCAGAAAGTTGCTTGGTTTTTCCTTCTGGCAGTTCTGTTATTCCGCCAATCAAACTGTCTGTCATAACGCCCTTTGTTGCGAGTACTTTGGCAGCCATCAGTGATGTTTTTCCAGCCATACAGACCAGCAGTGGTTTACTGTCACCTTCTAGGTCTTTACTGAGTGATTCTGGGATTTGTTGTGTTTGCAGTAGTTCCTGTGCGGTTCTTGCGTCTGGAACACAAATCTTACTTTTGTCTACGCCTAGAGATTTTGCAATTAGCTCTATTCCAGGGTCTTGTGGAGTATACTGAGCATGAATCCAAATTACCTTGTCATAACCGCTTGCGTTTGCCTCCTGTAGAGAGACCTGCATAGGACCTTCCTGTCCAATAGTTGCAAGGTTCTTTTTGTATTTTTCAATTCCGTCACAAATCATTGCGACAAACTTACCGCCTCCTTCAGCACTTGCCTTCTGCAATATGGCATAAAGTTCAAGAGCACTGCTTTCGCCCATGTCGTGACCTTTTTCTACAAAGAATTTTAGTAGTAATTTTGCCTTCTCCCAATCCATTTCCTGCTGTTCTGCGTATACCTCAGGATTGTATAACGTCAAACCGTCTGCATTGGCTTTTGTTCTAATACCTGCAACGTCTTGATTTGCAGGTGGAAATATTACATATACTGACTTTTTTCCATATTTTTCAGAGATGTATTTGCTTAAGCCGCCAGATGTTCC
Organism: uncultured marine group I thaumarchaeote; assembly: GCA_902590655.1. GTDB lineage: Archaea > Thermoproteota > Nitrososphaeria > Nitrososphaerales > Nitrosopumilaceae > Nitrosopelagicus. The sequence goes on along the minus strand of CACIXQ010000001.1, from coordinate 90,508 downwards.
GCCTGTACCAAATGTACAGAATATGTTGAAGTTTTCTAGTGAATCTCCATTTTCATGAAGTTGCTGATCAATCTCAGCCGCTGTTATTGTCCTATGGGCTTCTATGTTTAGTTGGTTGTCATATTGTGATGGACAGAAGAAACCGTATATCTTGGCAAGAAACTTTGCCAAGTTTATGATGTCTTGTTTAGCTAAAAGTGATTCTATTTCAGAAATTTCTTTGTCGAAAATTTCAGTATCAAATCCAAGATTAGATAATTGTGAACGGACATTGGCTGCTGTTGCTTTAGCAACCATGAGATTTTGTTTCCCTTCCATTCCTGGTGCAGGACAAATGTCCATATCAAGATCCATGGTTCGTATGTTTCCGTTTCTTAATTCTTCGAACACTCCTTCCTGTAACTTTCTTGAAACAAGAGCAATCACAGTTAATCCAAGTTTGGATAACAATCCTAGCGCTATTCCAAAGTTGCCTGATGTGGCTTCAATTACTGTCTGACCGCTCTTGATCTTTCCTGAAACAATGGCGTCATGTATGATGTTGGCTGCGGGTCTAACCTTGATTGATCCAGTTAACAGTGTACAATCCATTTTGCCGAAAACCTTCAGGTCTGCATTATCAAGATCCAGTTTGAAGACAGTTTTTGCACATTCCTTGAAATCTGCAGTCATATCAACAAGTGGTGTTGCATTAACAACCTTGGTATCACTGCCTTCTTCGAGATGTGGAACCTTACTCCATACCTCCTGTTCAAAGCGCTCAATCAGAGCACTATCTGGTCCTTCAGACATGTGATCAAAGAGATCAGAGGATCAATTTAGAACTTTACACGATTTTTATTGCTATTTTGTATGTAAAATTCATGGATTTCATGCTTGAGGAGGAGCTGATTGACCTCTATACTTTCTGCTTACAAAATCCAGATTCTCCAGAAGTAGAACAAAAAAAGGCACGAATTACAGAAGTTGGCAAAGAAATCTTTGATGACGGTGGCGTTGATGCCTTGGAAAATTTCTTTTTTGCAATATCAAATAGGATTCAAGGTGAAATAGAGAAGGATATAACACCATTCCGTCCATTATGGAATGGTTTTTCTGACGAATGGAAATACTAGCCAAAATAAAAACAAGGCCGTTTATAGAATATAGATGTTGAAAGAACTTTTGGCTGACATAATCAGTGTAGATGATGTTTTGTTGGTAGTCAAATCAAACGGAGCCACCAGCGAGATGAGGAGCAATTCTCTGAGTATAAGACAAAAAGATGAATGGATAACAATAGGAGACAATGATGGACCATGCCACATGCATGTTAATCCTTACATGATAAAACATGCAGAGTTCGTGGTAGAAGAAAAACCAGAGCGCACAAGCTTCAGTGTCAGGTTTTTCGATAACAATGATGAAAGAATTCTTGGATGTTTCTTTACAAAAATGTATGATGAAAATAAAAATCTCAAGTTAGAACGGAAAAAACTTTACGCCGACTTGTTGAAAAAATATGGTCAGAAGATAGAGATCAAAAGGCTAATGAATTCTTAAGTGTAAATGGATAGTTATGGAACCACAAAGAATTGTGACTTTTCTACCAAGCGCAACTGAGCTGATTTACAGTTTAGGTGCAGATGACAAACTTTTTGGTGTAACACATGAATGTAACTACCCAAGCGATGCGAAAACTAAGCCACGAGTCATCGGTTCTGTGTTTGATCCAGCTTCAATGTCAAGCAAGCAGATTGATGACAAAATCTGTCAGTTAATGACTGATGGCAAGCAAATTTACAATCTAAACAAAGAAAATCTCCTAAACGCAAAACCTGACCTGATTATCTCTCAGGACATCTGTGAGGTCTGTTCTGCTCATACGGAACACGTCAAAATAGCCATGGATATGTTAGAAAAAAAACCTGAGGTTTACGCAATGGATCCTCACGATATTGATGAGATTTTGGGGTGCATTATGGATATCTCAAAGATGATTGGTAAGGAAACCGAAGGTAACGAATTGGTTGACTCGCTAGCAAAGAGACTAAAGTTCGTCAAGAGTAAAACATTTGAAGATAAACCAAAGATCGTTGCAATCGAATGGGTGGATCCATTTTTCACTTCAGGTCACTGGATTCCAGAGATGATTGAGAGTGCGGGTGGAGAAAATCTCATAAGTACAGAAAAAATGCCATCAAGAAAAATGGAATTAGAAGAGATCAAAGAAGCAAACCCTGACATTATTGTAATGATGCCATGTGGTTTTGATATCAAGCGAACTGTATCTGAATACAATAATGTGTTGATAAATAATCGAGATTGGAATGGATTGAAAGCCGTTAAGGAGAAAAATGTTTACGCAGTTGATGCAAACTCATATTTCAGCAAACCAAGTCTTCGAACCATAACTGGAATTGAAATACTAGCTAAAATTATTCATCCAGATGTTTTTGGTGACTTGCAGTTACCAAAAAATTCATTTGTAAAAATCTAGTTTGTTATCATGTTCAAAGGACTCAATCAGAGGTCTATCGGATCCTTCAGACAGTGAACAAAGATATTATAGGATTAATTTAGAACTTTACACGATTTTTATTGCTATTCTGTATGTAAAATTCATGCCTACTGCACATCTACGCAAGGACCATGACCTTATTGAGAAGGTCATATCTGCAATGCAAACAACCACATCTTTGCTTAAGGATGGTAAACAAATTCCAGAATCAATACTCCTTCCTACAATTGATTTTGCAAAAAACTTTACCAATGTTTGCCACCATGGAAAGGAGGAGGATGCACTTTTTCCAGCACTAGGAAAAGTTGGTGTGCCAACCAACATGGGACCAATCCGCAAGATGATCATGGAGCATGAGACTACTAAGCAGATTGCGGAAAAAATTGAGGAGTTTGCCAAAACATATCTTGACACGGGAGACTCGGCAAATCTTATCGAAGGTATGGAAGTATACGTTGAGCATGTGAATGCACATCTGTGGAAAGAAAATAACAGATTGTTCAATATGGCTGATGCAAAACTGCAGGTCTATGAAAAACAGGTGGAGGAAGCACTACAAGAAACTGAAAACTCAAAGTTAGCGGAGCTTGGAAAAACTAGAGATGATTATGAAAAACTTGTAAAGGATCTAGATGACGACTTGACGGCAATGAAAAATTCTTAGTTAGTTTCACGTCCCTTTTCAAATACACGATATTCACCAATTATTGAATTACATTTACCACAGGTGTATTGTCCTCTCTCTTTCAGAATTAATCCGTCTGCAACAGCCTCATTGGGACTTTCTTCAATCTGAATTTTAGGCGAACCGTCAAACTCAGACTCGCATGTCTTGCAAAAATATTTCTGCATCTTTTGCTCCTCAAGTTTACCAATTGGAGCAAGGAAACACTTGCCAACGCCAAGGTCTGCCTTTTTTGCCTGTTCATCTGTAACGTCTGCAAGAATATGACCACCAGATCCATGAAGTTCTAAGACTACCAATTCAAATTATATGCAAAAACTAACTAATATCAACATTTACCGAACAGTGAATTGAAAAAAGGCATCATATTGTTTCTGTTAGTCTCGTGTATGTTTTTTCACATAGATGATTCACTTGCCCACCAGTTGATCTTTTCAGATGGTAGTAACACTACTATGGAAAATGCTCTCTACATACCAGATCCTCAGATTTCATGGGCTATGTATGGAGAGCTTGAAAACAATGTTTTGTTTTACAAATTTGAGGCTGATCAAAGGGAATCACTCTATGCCAGTCTTGTGATACCTGCATTGGATGGTTTAGAAAATTTTAGTCCATCTCTTGCAATAATAGCACACCAACAAAACATTGCAATGATCAGCTCACATACTGGTGAAAAAAACACTGATGTGCCTTTTGCGTTACCAGATGGATATCAAGCAATTGTTTTTGATTATGACGGCAAACCTACAGACAATGTGTTTTATGAGCCATTCACGCAAGTAAACTATTGGGAGCGCCAAGAAATTAGAAGTGAAAGTATGAATCCAGGTACGTACTATCTAGCAGTTTTTGATACAACTGAAAACGGCAAGTTTACATTGGCAGTAGGAGAAGTTGAAGATTTTTCAGATGCCAACTTTTTTGACTCATTCGTCAGAGCATGGTTTGAGACAAAAATTTTCTTTAATGATTATCTTACAGCAGTAATTTCTATCATTATTGTTATCATTATATTTGCGGGAATAGGATATGGAATATTCAGGATTATACGAAGAATTATTATCAAAAGTAAAAGGTAGATTCCATGCCAAAATTTAGCTTTACAAAAATAGTTGATGTTGATAGAGATAAGATATTCAGCGTCATAACGGATTTTGAAAATCTAGCTAAAATATTTCCAAAGTATTTCAAATCATTGAAAATAATATCAAAATCTGGTAACACTACTAAACTTGAAGAGGAGTTGGAATTCCTTGGCAAAAAACTGAGTGTTACTGTAGACCACATTGTTCAGAAACCAGACAAGCACACAGTAATAATGCTTGACGGACCAGGTAAAAACACAAAATTTGAAGAAACTTTTGAAAAAATATCCGAAGGAACGAAAATTACGATTGATGTGGATCTTGTGTTGAATGGAAAGTTTAAGGTAATGGGATTCCTCGCCAAAAAGAAGATTAAAAACAAAATGAATCAGGCATTGGATGAATTTGCACAAGTTGCAAAAAACTCCTAAAATGAAAAACATAATAATGAAATTTTAATCGTAATTCAATATGGAAGGCGACCCAACTGGTGGCATGTGGATTTATTTGATATTTCTAATCATTCCATTAGCACGAATAATTCCAAGGCTACTACGCAAGTATAGGAGCGGTAGTATGGGAACTAGACCAAATGAACCATATCCCAGTGAGGAATTTTTCACAAACCAAAAAACGCCGGAACCACCAAGATTTCGAGAACCGGAACCACAACCGGAACCACAACCAAAACCAGACAAGAAAGATGGTTGGGTTGGGAAAGATGATTTTAAGTAATAAAAACTTGGTGTGACCTCCTCAGGCAAAACATCTTTTGGAGACTACCTCCAGTTCTCCCCTAAGAGATTCTTAACTTTCTGTTTTGCGAGGCCACACCGTTTAGTCATAAGCTTTGTCAGCTTTTGGCATCATATCCAGTATGGTTTCATAATATTTAACATTAAAAATTTGAAACAGCTAGTGGTAACACGTATGTTTCACATTTCTTTTAGGATCAAAACTTCACCATCCAATACATTGTAGTTTACCAATGCACGGTCAGGATCAAAATCCACATGTGGTGATTCTTCTCTGCATAATACAAGCTTGATTTCTTTTGATAATCGAAAGTGCATTCTTGAACCAAGTATAACATCCTTTATTCTGGTTGATTTCTGAAATGTAGTTTCCCAATCTCCTTTTGATGTCTTGACATGGACAAGAACTTGATTCACCATCAAAAAAAAATACTCCCAAGAAATAAAATAGTGTTTAGTATGCAAAGTTTGTAATTAATGACTTTTACACATGTGCCAAAAAAAGAACTTCCTGAAATTAAGCAGATAAAGGTTAACGATGTAAGACATTATGAAACACCAGATGGCACTTTCATCAGTATCACATCACTTCTGAAGAATTACACTCCTGATGGTATATTATCATGGAGAGAATCTGTTGGAGATGATGTTGCAGATCATGTGATGAAAACTGCCACAATTAGAGGAAATAAAGTGCATAAACTCATTGAAAATTGTCTGTCAAACAAGCCTGAAACTGACCTTGTCGGCAATCATGGTGTACTCGCAGCTGGTCTTTTCCAGTTAATGATACCTGCGCTGGATAAGATTGACCAAATCAGAGTTTTGGAAAAGGCAATTTACAGTAAACGTTTACGTCTAGCTGGAACAGTTGACTGCATAGCAGAGTATGACGGTAAACTGTCCATCATTGACTTTAAGACTGCGTCAAGAAAACGTAATGAGATAAATGAGAATTATCTTATCCAGGCTACCTTCTATTCTATTGCCTGGGAAGAGCGAACTGGTGAAAAGATTGATCAGATTGTAATTCTTACTGTTACAGAAGATGGAACACTTGATGTACACAAAGATGATCAGTCACTATATGTGGAAAGATTAGAAGAGATGGTTGAAGAATACAAGCGGTAAAAAAGGAGTAAATGGAAGCTCTAACATGGAAAAACATGTAGGAACAGCAAAAAGAAGTGTGATAATTAAGGCTAGTGTAGAAACTGTCTGGAAAAAATTAAGTAAGATTACAAAACTGGATTGGCTAGAGGAACAAAAATCATCTAAATTTTTGTCACAAAAAAAATATGGTGTCGGTGCGATTAGATTAATTTCGTTTGAAGACGGATCTGATGTTGAAGAACATGTTGTAGAGTGGTCTACAAAAAAAGGCTTTTCTTATATTGCAACCACAGGGCTTCCATTACTTGCATATTTAGCAAACATTTCAATGAAAAAAATGAGCGGTGGTAGAATCAAAGTTACATGGCAATCTTACTTTGTCAGTGATAAAAGGAAAAAAGAGTTTTTAGAGTTTTCTAAATTCTTGAACCAGTTTTATACAAAGTCATTACATAATCTAAAATTAGATATTCAGAAAGATTAAACTTCTAGTTTTTATGGCAAGAACATCTACAGTTAACATGCCATTTCTTGAATGGGTTTTTTGTTAACGGAAAATTTTTACCATACTTTTCTGCCTTCAAGTCCAAGTTTTTATGCCAGTCTTTACATTCCTCACAAGAAACAATTTCAGTCAAGTTCTTTCACCCACTAACCTTCCACAAAGATGTCATCTGATTCAACCGTGACTTTGTATGATGCTAGATCCTTGAGCTGTACTCCAAATTTAATCATCTTGCCTGTCTTGCAATCCCAAGTTGCACCATGCCATGGACATGTAATGATAGAATCGTCCAATGATCCTTCAGCAAGACTTGCGCCAGCATGTGCGCATGTATCATCCATTGCATAATAATTTCCATCAACATTGGTTATCAGAATATCTTTTCCATCTGCTTCTACCTTGATCATTTTGCCAGATGGTATATCAGAAGCCTTGCCGGCTAATATTTTGCCCATTTTATCACTTTATCTTGATTGCAGATCTCTATCTCTTTTTCTGTTTAGATCTTCTACGATCAGCTTTTTGGTCAGCCCATCTCTTATGTTTTCCTTTTTTACGTAATGGCATAATGGGCAAGTATATACTCCCTTTAAGAATATTAGCAAGCTTGGAAAAAATCAAGGTGTGAACTGTTATCTTTGTAAAAAATCCATAACTGAAGCTGATGGTTATCAAGTTGGAACAGTTTGGTCTTGTGAGAAGTGTCTGGATACGGTGAAACAACTAGTAGACGAAGGTAGAATAAAAAATGAAGAATGAATTACCTAGAAAACTCCCGCCATCTTTGATGATGTAGTTGGCGTAGTTGGTGCATCTTCTATTTTTGCCCGCTGCTCTCTTTTCTGAGCGCGTTTAAGTGCTCTATCTGCTGTGTTCGCGCCATATTTGTCACGCAAATATCTCATAAACACAGTTGACACACGACCAGAATTTTCTGTCTTGTGGCAATTCAACTCTATTTCGCAGTCCCAATCATCGGGATTTTCCTCATGTGGTCTAATGTCTCTTACCTTACCATTGGAAAGGTGGTCAGGATCATACCAATTGCTCATGGTTTATCTGTAAAAAATTGTTAAAGGGCGAAAAAGTCGACAAAGATAGACAAAGCAGTCTGTTTTGATTTTGTCTTTTGTGTTAGGAAACAATGTCTCCTAATTTCTCCTAAATTCTATTGCTAAAAATTTTAATCTACAAAAAGAAGAATGCAAATGATGTTATTTTAAGAGATTTTAGGAGACATTAAACAGTATTTTGTTCATTAACAACAGTTTCCTTATTGCTAGTATCTGGATATGCTGGAACGTTGAGCTCGCCCTCAATGTCTTCCTCCACTTTTTTGAATGTATGTGTTACAGTTGAATAAGATTTTAGTTTCTCTAAAAGATACAAAACCTTCTTCTTAGAAACTGAATATTTTACAAACTCCATTGTCTCGTCTTGTTGTTCTTCAATTACCATCTCCCCAACAAATGTAATTACACCATCTATTTGCATAACCACTTCAGGCTCCAAAACGTCTTGAGCACCTACCAATGTACTTCTAACAACATCAAGTAATCGTCCAAGTTTTTCCTGCTCAAAATTCACTCTTTCATGTAATGTACGAATTTTCCAAGTTCGCTCCTTTTCTTCAGTTGTAAGTGGGTGATAACTAGACTTTACCGCATCGTTGTAAAATTCTGCTGTCTTCTTAATTCGGCCTAAATTGAATAGCATTGCAGTAACTTGGGATTTAAGATGGAATATAGCAAAATCCTTCCTTTTCAGTCTATGTTCCTCATTTGAACTGATGATCCTATCTATTCTAACTTGGTTTTTGTGCGCAAGGTGGTGAAAGAAAAGTGCTAGAATACCACCAACAACTGCATCACCATAAAGCAGATGACCGATTCCTGAGAGATCACAATGTTCACTAATTTCTAAAACATGGCAACTTGCATCTCTTTCTCCAGTAGCACCAAATGATATCTGAATAAAGAATGTAGATGAAACAAATATGAAAAAAACTAGTAGCGTTTTTGTAAACAAACTTTTGTGTATTTGTTTTTTCTTTGATAAATTAGACAATTAGAACAACGTCCTAATCTAATTGGACAAGTGTTAGTATTATGGATGGAATGGTTGGTTCGCCGTCTGGTTGCATTGCTTCTATACCAATACCTTCACCTTCAGTTTCAGCAGCCATCATTATATTCAATGTGTCACCACGATTTAATGGACATACAGCATTGATTGGGATAACATCCTTTTCTTGAGAGTCTGTCAAGACACGTCTAACGTTAGAGTTAGGAAGGTCTACGTTGTTTACTCTTAACCAAAAATCAATCCAACGATTTCTTGCTCCTCTTAGCTTTGCAATCTGTGGTCCCGCAATTACAAGATAGATTCCAGATTTTTTAATTATAATATCTCCTTTGTCAAAGTCAATTGATTGTGTTGCTTCAAGAACATCTTCCTGTGCATCAAATTCAATCTCTACGGGTTTCAATGTGTTACATATTTGCGTCTTACTGGATGAGAATTGTCCAAACGCCTTTCTTATGTCACGAACTTGTTGAGTCAGATCGATCCAGTGAGTGCCCTGATATTTTAATTTTATTTTCATTTTGATTACCGTACTAGTAATAATCACACGACTAGCTATGGTATAGCTTAAATCCTGTACCAAAACCAAATCAAAAATGGCGAAAACTATCAGTGTCGATGAATTAAAAAAAAATCGTGAAAAATATGTTTTGATTGATGTACGTGAACAAGAGGAACTACTTAGTGGTCAAATTGATGATTCTGTTCATTTACCATTGGGTCAGCTGATCAGAAAAGTAAGAAAGACAGAAAAAGATGAATTTGGTCCTGAGGAAAGACACCGTCTGTTTTTAGTTCTTACAAAGCAAGTTGACGTGGAAAAATCTCTAGATAAGAAAATTTGTATGTACTGTTCTTTTGGATATAGGGGAAATTTGGCTGCTGAGGAACTAGTAAAGTCTGAACTTAAAGTTGATATAGTAAATCTTGATGGTGGATATGCTTCTTGGGAAAGTAAGAATGGAAACGGCTCCAGTAAAACCTATTAATTTTTTAAATTACAATTAGATCTTTCGTAAACTTGTGCATCACAGATGCTCTATCCTTCACTATTAGTGAATCCTCAATACGAACGCCAAATTTTTTTGGGATATAGATTCCAGGTTCTACTGTAATTGCCATATCCTTCTTCAGCTTTTGTTTACTTTTAGCGGAGATATTGGGACTTTCATGAACATCCAACCCAATTCCATGACCGGTCGAATGGATGAAATGTGGTCCGTAGTTGTACTCCTCTATGATTTTTCTACATGCATCGTCTACCGATGCACAGGTTTCCCCAGATCTGACAGCTTTCAGTCCTGCTCTTTGTGATTCCTTTACAATTTCATAAACTGTAATTGCCTCTTTAGAAATAGAACCTAGCCCAAATGTTCTTGTAGCATCTGAAACATATCCTTTGTATCTTAATGTCAAATCTATCGTAATCATGTCACCATCTGCAAATTTTCTTTTGGTAACCTGTGCGTGTGGGAGCGAAGAATTTGGACCGCTAGCAATTATCAGTGGATTTAATGTTGAACGGTATCCAGTGTCGAAAAGATCATTTGCATTTGCAAACGCCATCAAAAATGCCTGCAGTTCAGATTCTCTCCTGCCTTTCTCGATGGCCTGTGTGCAAAGATCAAACATTTCATCTATAATTGATGATGTCTTTTTCAAGATGCGAATTTCCTCAGAGTCCTTGATTATGCGCGCATTGTAAAATGGCTCAGAAGATTGTTTTATCTTAGGAATTGATTTTTTCAATGACTGCATTATGGAGTAGTTCTGGCAGTCTGTGCAGATTTTTTTCTTCTTTATGGTAGAAGCTAATGAGGACACAAGACCACCTCTTTGTGAAGTTACAATACTACAATTGATTGAATCCTCCCTGGCTCGTTGTGCTTCTAGTTCTGGCGCAATGATCGTTGTTTTCCCGCCTTTTTCCAAGATGCCAATCGCCTCACCCCAAAATCCAGTCAGATAGAAGAGATTTTCAGGCTCAAAAGTAACAAGAGTATCACAATTAAGGGCATTACAATATTTTTCTAGTCTCCTTCTACGAGCTTTCATTGTTCAAAAAGATGTTTTTGTGAATTTATGTATGTTGGAAAGTTTGTATATTGATATTATTCTGTAATTATAATGGCAGAAAAGGAAGAGAAAAAGAAAGTCGTTGCACTGCTTTCTGGAGGATTAGATAGTACACTTGCCGTAAAAGCAATACAAAAACAAGGTTTTGAAGTTTCAGCGGTTGCGATCAAAACGCCATTTTGTGACTTTGATTGCGGTAGAGGTTGTGGTTTTGAGATTAGAGAGAAAGCAGAAAAGTTAGGAGTTGATCTGAAAACAGTTTATCTCGGAGACGAATACATTGAGATGTTAAAGAATCCAAAGTATGGTTATGGTTCTGGAATGAATCCGTGTATTGATTGTAGGGCAATGATGTTTGAAGCTGGTAAAAAACACATGGAAGAGATTGGTGCAGAGTTCATCATTTCTGGTGAAGTACTTGGGCAAAGACCAATGAGTCAGTTTGCACCTGCATTGAAAAAAATTGAAAAGCTATCTGGCTTAGAGGGAAAAATTGTTAGACCATTATCAGCTGCATTACTACCTGCTACTGATCCAGAAAAAAATGGTCTGATAAAAAGAAAAGATCTTGGCATGATAAGAGGACGTTCTAGAAGGGAGCAACTCCGAATGGCAAAAGAGTTTGGTCTTGAAGATCCACCAAATGCTGGTGGTGGTTGTCTATTGACAGATCCTGCATTCTCATTAAGAGCTAAAGATTTGTTCGGGCATACTCAGACACCAACAACAAATGATATTGATCTACTAAAAATTGGAAGGCATTTTAGATTGGATCAGGACACTAAGTTAATTGTTGGAAGAAACAAAGATGAGAATGAAATGATCAAATCACTTGCATTACCAAATGACATTTTGCTTGAGGCAAAGGAACATGTTGGTCCAACTGTCTTGTTAAGAGGAGATAATGCTGATAAACATGTAGAATTTTCAGCTAGTATTACGCTGCGATACTCTGATGCACCAAAAGATAAAACTGGTATTGTTACAGTTCATAAAAATGAGGACGTTGATGTGTCAACAAAATCTGCTGAAGAAGCATCATATGTAAAACTCAGAATTTAGATAACAAGCCACAATTTACTCGTGAAAGATAAGAAAGACTTTTTGAAGGAGCTGATCGCAAGATAGCTAATGCAAAAACAGGCAAATCCAACATATCTGAAAGCGATAACAATTAGGGATCCTAGTGATATCCACACGATCAAGGAGGATATCAAAAAGGGTATGATCCTAATTCTCCGAGTTACTCCTCTAGCCCAAAAGGATGTTGAGAAGTTGAGAAAGATTGTTGAGGAATTGTATGTGATTGCAAGAGATTCAGGCGCAGACATTGCACGTCTTGGTGAGGAAAGAATTGTTGTAACTCCTCCAAGAATAAAGATTTGGAAGCCTGATTATGATCTAAAATAATTTAATCGCTTCTTGAATTTGCGGATAGTGTGACGTTACTCTGTACATTCTACGAATTGACATTGAGAGATTCTCTGATTTTTTTCTCTCTCCATGATTAACAAGTACGCGCCTTAATTTTGGTCGTAATCTATGTACAAATGACATGAGTTGGTTGTAATCACTGTGTCCACTAAATCCATCAAGTCTTTCCGTACTGCAATTTATTGATACCACTTCAATCTTTCCTTCTTTTCCCAATATTGAAACCTGTCTTGAACCATCCATGACTCGTCTACCAAGTGTACCATTGACCTGATAAGATACAAACAGGATCTTGTTCTTTGGTTCTGGTGCAATATTCTTAAAATATTCAAGAACCGGTCCACCCTCAAGCATTCCAGATGTTGCAATAATTATACATGGTGAATTTTCTCGTAATGCTTCGTCTCTTCCGTCCTGATGTTCAACGTTTGTAAAGTATTCAGAATCAAATGGGTTATCATCAGTTTCTAAAATTTTCTTTTTGAGATCCCTTACTAGATATTCCGGAAATGCTTCATGGATTGCAGTGGCTTCCTGTATCATTCCTTCCATGAATACTGGAGCTTCAACAAGCTCCCCAGACTTCATGTATTGATCAATAACTAACATAAGCTCCTGTGCACGCCCAACAGCAGGAATTGGTATGAGAACCTTCCCACCATCTTTTAGAATAGAGTTTACTGAAGTAACAAATGCAGATTCAACTTCTTCTCTGTCTGGTTGAATGTCTTCTTTTAGACCATATGTACTTTCGATAAGCAAAGTTTCTACCCGTGGATAATTGGTGTTGGCACTTTCAAGAAGCATACTTTTGCCATATTTGATGTCACCAGTATACACAAAATTATGTTCTCCATTACCTATATGGAAATGACATGTTGCTGAACCTAAAATATGCCCAGCATTTGACAGTACAAGCTTTATGTCAGGTGAAATGTCAGTTACTGCTCCGTAAGGAATGGTAATGGCTTGCCTCATTACTTGATAGACATCTCTGTCTGCATAAAGTGGAGTTTTACCTTGAGCTGTTGCCACCTTAATTGCGTCAAGCTGAATTAGATTCATCATGGGGAGTGTTGGTTCTGTGCAGTAAATTGGTCCCTTGTAGCCATACTTGAGCAAAACTGGTAGAAATCCAGTGTGATCAAGATGTGCATGGCCTATTACTACTGCGTCCAAATCATCAAGTGTTATGTTCGCCCAATCAAGGCGTGGAAATGCCTCTCTGGGACTTCGTGCTCCAGGATTGATACCACAATCAATCAACACCTTACTGTCTGGTGTAGTTAACAACATACATGATCTTCCTACTTGACCGAATCCGCCAAGTGTTAGTAAGGACACTTCAGATTTTTGTGCAAGTCGAGGTCTGAAAATTTGCTCTCCAGTTTGTTTAAGATGCTTCGTCCTCTCAGATGATGAAAGTTTGAGTTGGTAGTTTATAGCTTGTATTGTGTTTGATGGTTTGTTTGTAGATTTTCTTACACGTAGCTTCCAACCGGTTTCTTCGGATATTTCAGCATGGCTGAACTCTTCAGCGTTTCTCTGGCAAAGCCATGGGCGCTTGACCTCTATGGAAACTTCGCCTGTAGTAGTATCAAAATAGATTCCTTGTAGATTTGCATCTTTTGGTACTTTTTGATTAAGTACTTTTCTTACATCATCCTCATTTTTTCTGATTGATTCATCTATTCGAATAACAATTCGCTTCTTAATCTGCTTAACAAGATTAGAAATTATTGTGTTGTTTTCCATCAAAAATCTTGGAGTTTTTGTGTATAGTGCAATCCTAGGACCTTCATAGTCAATTTTAGTCACATTAGCTTCCTTGGGTATACTTGTCAGTATGGTTGCCATAATATTTTGGCTATTAGGTACTGATTGCTGTTGCTTTTTTTGCATTAAATCACTAAAGCGAAATTATAGATTTTTTTTGTTCTTTTGTCAAAAGCTGGAATCCGTTTTTATCAATTGTTGCCACGTTGATTCCATCGCCGGTTCCAATATTTCTTACAATAGCAGCTTTGACTGCACGAAGGGCAACTGCTTTTGCATCTTCAAGTGTGAGATCATCACGATACTCACCTTCTAAAAGACCGTATGCAACAGGTGAACCGCTTCCAGTTGTTACATAGGATTTTTCTTCTACCGAGCCAAACATGTCTACATTAAACAATGCTGGTCCGTCACGATCATATCCGCCGAGTAAAATGTCGGCCATAAATGGATAGCCTCTATTTTGGTGAAAAACTAGTGAACATAGTCTTGCCAATGATTTTATAGGTATGTTTTCGTTTGTTTGAACTGCATGCACATTTGCATGATATCTCAAAATGTCAGTTAGGTTCTGAGCATCAGCAACCCCACCAGCTAATGTCAAGCCTGCATGATCATATATTTTTTGTATCTTCATAGTGTTATTATTTGCAATAAAGTATCCGGCACTAGCTCTCATATCAGCACATAGGACAACACCATCTGATGCTTTGATCCCTACTGTGGTTGTACCGTGTAATATTTTTTCTTCAATATTCGTAGTCATAGAATATACCTCGTTTGAGATAATCTCAGATTATTTTTACCCTTTAAATAACTTTTGTGAGGCAAATAATAAGCACTTGAAAAGTAAAAAACGCATGCCATCACATACAATGGAGCTGCCTCGCCAAATTGTTGTTGGAGATAAAAATATCGGCGATCTCGGTAATTTTCTAAATTCACTAAAGAAAACAAAAAATGTTTCAATGATTTCTGGGGGCAATGTTAAAAAAATAGTACAAAAGAAAATTGAGTCGTCTCTTACTGGATCTAAAATTAAAAGTAAATGGTATTTAGCTAAAACCAATGATCAAAAAACTATACAAGATATTGAAAAAAAAGTACGCCAAAGTAAAAGTGATTTAGTTATTGGTGTTGGTGGCGGACGCTCTGTAGATATAGCAAAGCTCATTGGGTTTAATCTTAACAAACCGTTTGTTAGTGTTCCAACATCAGCATCACATGATGGTATTGCTAGTCCATTTGTATCAGTCAAGGGAGACAAACCACATTCGCTAGTTGCCACTGCCCCACTAGGTGTTTTTGTGGATGTAGATATTATGAAAAAAGCACCTAAGAAATTACTTGCAAGTGGTTGTGGAGACCTAATAGCAAAAATTACTGCTGTACGCGACTGGCAGTTGGGTAGAGATAAGACTGGTGAGTACTATGGTAGATATTCGGCTGAGTTAGCATCAATGAGTGCACAATTTTTGATAAAAAATTCTGCTCGTTTCTCAAAAAAAGGTCTACATGTTAGAGAGATTGTGGAAGCACTAATCAGTGCCGGAGTTGCATCGTGCATAGCTGGTAGTAGTAGGCCATGTTCTGGCGCAGAACACCTGTTTTCGCATGCGGTTGATAAATTAGAACCGGGAACGGGTCTTCATGGAGAAAAGTGTGGGATTGGTACTATATTGATCTCAAAGTTACAAGGACAGAATTGGAAACAAATTGTAAAAGCCCTGAAGAACGTTGGTGCGCCTACAACTGCAAAGCAGATAGGATTAAAACCTCAAGTTCTAGCAAAAGCGTTAACCATTGCACAATCATTAAGACCAGAAAGATACACTATACTAAGTGAAGTTGATATGACTGAAGAAAAGGCTATTTCTCTTGCTAAAAGCACTAAGGTGCTTTAGTTTTTTTTGTTTTAGTTTTTGTCTTAGTAGTTTTTTCCGTAGATTTTGTTGTTTTGTTTACATGTGATTCAATAAAGTTTACCTGCTCTAAAGTAGGAATAAACTTGAAGACGTCGGTTTGAATAAAGTGCTTGATGGCATGCAATCCATCAGCGCGAAACATTTCTTCTGGTATAGTAATTTCTAGTATCTTTCCAGTTTTTTTGAATGAAATTTTATCATCTTCTACTGGAAGATATCTTTTTAAAATTCCAGATGTCTTGTCGTCATCCGTCTTTAATTCTTTCAAGACATTAATATCATAAAGAATTATTTTGCCTGCAAATCTATGGTTATAATCTATCTGAACTCGGCCAGAGCCAATAAATCTGACAACACCCTTCTTATTATCGACTTCCACCGTATCACCTATTGAAACTTTTTCTGCATCTTCACCGAGCTTTCTTAACGGAATCATTCTAACTTTTCCTGTGTCTCTTTCACCAAATCCCTTATCAGGTGAAATTTCTATAGTTTTTTTATCACCTACGGAAGTTTTTGCTAGGGCTTCATCTAATCCTTTGACTACCCATGATTCTCCGATTGAAACAAGTTTTGGTTGATACTTCACATTAGGCTCATGAAGTGTGTGCTTTTTTGCTTCTTCCTCTATAGTTGTTTCAAATACTTCGCCAGTATCTTTTACTTTGGAAGTATAATCAACCAAAATTAATGAACCCTTACCAAAAGCCATTGTATACTGCGTTTTTGAATTTCCTTATATAAGTTAACGTGGGTTAAAGAACTTTTAATTTTTCTTCTGCAATACTGAGACCAGCTTTTGCATCTACTTTGTAGCCCATCAAATCCAATGTGGATGCAATGGAAGAAACTGTTCTCATTACATGATAACGATTAACTTCACCCATACAGCCAACTCGAAAAACTTTTCCTTTCAAGTTTCCAAATCCACCTGCCACTAGTACACGGAATTTTTGTGCCAGAGTATTTCGAAATGTCTTGTCCTCAAGACCCTCAAGATAATTTAATGCTATAACTACAGTGGAGCGGGAGTCTTCTTTTGCAAATGGTGTCAGACCTATTGCACTCAGACCTGAATACAAAGCATCTGAACATATTCGGTGTCTTTGAATTCTATTATCCAGACCTTCTTCTAAAATCATGTTCATTGCTTCTCTGTAAGCATAAAGTAGTGGGAGTGCTGGAGTAAATGGTGTATGTTTTGCTTCTTCGTAATATTTGAAATAACGTGGTAAGTTGAAATACATTGTATTTGGTGGATTTTCAATCATGTACTTTTTGGTTCTCTTGTTGACAACAATTGGAGAAATTCCTGGTGGAGCTGCAAATGCTTTTTGTGCACCAGTCATTGCAATATCGACTCCCCACTTGTCTACCTTTAGTTCCTCACCACCAACTATAGAAACTCCATCCACAACATAATAGGAATCATTTCTTGAGGTGAGGTCTTTCACCTTATCTAGATAGTTTATCATAGTTCCCGTAGATGTTTCATTCCATACGCAATAGAATGCCTTGACATCCTTGTTATTATCAAATGCCTCCTTTACAGATTCAAAACTAGAATTTTCGCCTGGTGGTGTTTCAAGTTTGATAACATTGGCTCCCGCCCACTCTAACATTTGTGAGAGTCTGCTGCTAAATTCACCATTAACCGGAATGATTACCTTGTCTCCTTTTTTTATAAGATTAACAACGCTAGCTTCGACTGCGCCAGTTCCAGATGCAGATAGACATACTGCCTCCCCCTCTGTCATGAATACTTTTTTTGTCTTTTCAACACAATCTTCGTATAATTCTACAAAATCATCGCTTCTATGATTAATCATTGGTACATACATTGCACGCAATATTCTTTCGGGAACATTTGTTGGCCCCGGCAACATTACTAGATATTCCAAATAGCTTACCGATCAAATGTGAGACTGGCTTTATTTATAATTACAGATTTTTTAAGCGATTTTTTGCATCAATCATATCCAGCACTTTTTTTGTGCCACGTGGAACCAAATCCTGCCAGTTTTTACCGTCTGCTATTAGCTGACGTACATTTGTACCTGAAAATTTTTCGCGATCTTTCAGTACGACTGGAGTTACGTTCATTCCACGTTTCTCAAACAAAGTTTCTGTAAACTCATCATTTGTAAAAACAACATCATATTTTGGTACAGTTTTATCAATCTCAAAAGTCCACTTTTCATGATCCCCAACATCAGGTATATCAAAAATTTTGATTCGATCAGACATAGTTGGATCTATTGATGAAGTAATCATTTCTCTTCTTTCTTTAGCAGAAAATGGATTCCTGCTTTCATTTGATTTGTTTGAACTTCCAATGCATATGAACAAATTTTCTGCTCTCGCCAATCCAAATAAAACGGCATCAAGATGCCCCAAATGAAATGGTTGAAATCGTCCAATTAAAAGCCCATCCATAACATTCATCTCGAATTATCTTTAAAAAATCTGTTTAAATTCCGGCATCAAGCAAGGCAGCGAAAAACAATATGGCCACAGATAGTACAACTGTAGTTTCTCCTAGAATCATGCCTTTTCGGTTAAGTTTTTTCAATTCACTATCTTCAATCTCTCTGTTCGTAATTTTTTTCTCCATATCCCCGCTAAACACACGAATGTGAACGGCAAAAGTTACAATCAAAGCAATAACAAGAGTGATCTTTGTTATTAGAAATGCACCATAGCTACTCGAGAATAATATTTCAGGGGATTGTAATACCAAATGAGAATTATAGATTCCCGTGACAATCAAAATTACAAGTGAAGGCAAAGCGATCTTGTTAAATCTCCTTCCCGTCTTGATCATCAACTCTAATCTTTCTTCAGTGGAAAATGACATTTTTTTCAAAAGTGGTGCAAGAACAACACCAAGAAATATTCCGCCACCTACCCAAATCGATGCACTGACTAAATGTGCCCAAGTAACGATAACTTGTTCAATTGCCATGGAAATTACTGTTTTTATTCAAATATTAGCTATATGAATTCTGACAACGTTTTTTAGTTGTATGAGAAATGAAGAAAATAACTTGTTCATAAAACCATCAAAAATGATTGTATATGCTGCAATTGGAGCTATGTTTGCATTCATGGGTGGAATAGTATATTTTTCTACTTTTGACATTCCAGAATTAGAACAATCAGAAATTGAATTGCTTTCTGTCAATGTTAAAGAAATTGACAGTATTGATAATCGTATGACTTTGAACCTTGTTTTTGGAATAACAAATCATGGTGACAGAACAGTTACAGTTCCAGAAATTTCTTGGGAGCTTTTTGCTGATGGAAAGTCGTTGGGAAGTTCTTCATACTCTATTTCTGATATACCATTAACAGGAAGAGCACTACTAACTTCTGGATTAGAAGTACCTATACAATCTGAAATGACAATCAATCTAACTGATGACATAGAGGATGTGTATAATGCACTGGCTGCAGGAGAAAATCTTGATTACAGGGTTGTTGGGCAATATACTGTTGAAACGGCTTGGCAAGTAATTGACATGCAATTTGAGAGTTCAATTTAGTTTTTAATTAAATTTAGTAAAACAAATGGGCCGAGAGAGATTCGAACTCTCGACCACTGCCGTGTCGAGGCAGTATCCTAACCAACTAGACCATCGGCCCATGTCAGCCAAACATTATTGCTGGATTATTAACGTTTAACAAAAAATTAACGAATCTTGATACGCTTAAATTGTTACATGTGTTTTTTTCGCTGGGCTTGTGGCGCAGTATGGATAGCGTGGTAGCCTCCTAAGTTACAGGTCGAGGGATCGAAGCCCTCCAAGCCCGTTTTTGATCAAAAATATGCTTCTATAAAGTTGAAAACCTATTAGGAATAATACGAAGATAACACCATGGATGAATCTCACTGTGTTTGTGAATGTCATCTAGGCGGCGCAGTTAGTTGCCCTGGTTGTAAAGAGAAACATGACCTACATGGTTGCGAGCATTGTAAGTAATCTTTATCCTGCTATTTGCCCATCAGATGTATAAATTACTTTTTTGCCTTTTTTGCTTTTTTTACTAGTTGTGGTCACTGGATGAGTTCCGTGCATGTAATCTGTACTTCTTTGGGCTACAAAACAAACAGCAGTTAAGAACCACATGATTGGTACGGAATAAAGAAACGCTGCATCCAATACTGCGGCATAATCTACAAACAATGGCCAAAGTAGGGTCAAAATAGCTGCAAATACACCACAAATGAGAGTTGCCAAGTGGTTATACACATAACCCATATGAAACAAAAAAAATTGGATGAATATAATGTTAGTGATAAATTCTAATGATAAAAAATAGGCTCTAATTTGTGCTTAAAGAGCAGGAACTGTAGATTGTTGTGTCTCTGATTGTAATATTTTGATTTTTGTAAGCAATTCATTTCTAAGGTCTCGAGCAACACGTCTTACAGTAGGTCTTGGAACACCTAACTTATCCACAACTTTTGAGTAGATATCCTGCTTGTCTGTAACTCCCTCGTCAAGTAAAGAGTTGATTGCTTCTTTGATAACTGTGCTTTGATTGGTACGATTCACAAAAGTTGTTTTTTGTTGTTCTATATAAGACTAGTTTTAAAAATCTGGTGGAGATAGTTATTTATTTTAGCGAATTCTATAGTACGGATCCCAAAGATTCTTAACCTAAATTTAAAAACTAAAATAAAATGCCCGAGGAGGTTACCATTAAAACAAATTTTGGAAGTATAAAATTTAGTTTACTGCCTGAGTTAGCACCAGAGACAGTTAGAAATTTTTCAAAATTAGCCAAGTCTGGCTTTTATAATGAAACATTATTTCACAGGGTGATACCTGGATTTATGATTCAAGGAGGCGATCCTAATACAAAAAGTCCTGACAAAAGTGCATGGGGACAAGGCGGACCTGGTTATAATTTAAAAGCTGAATTTAATTCAAGATCACATCTTCGCGGTATTGTTTCGATGGCTAGGGCAGCTGATCCAGATAGCGCTGGATCACAGTTTTTCATCGTAACTAGCGATAGTACATTCCTAGATAAGCAATACACAGTGTTTGGTGAAGTTACTGAGGGGATGGATGTTGCAGATAAGATTGTTAATCTTCCCAGAGATGGTAATGATTGCCCAGAGCAGGAAGCAAAAATGCTTGAAGTTACAACATCTGAATGAGCTAATTAGTTAGTAATTCCTTTTGAACAAAGTAGAAACTTCTATCAGCCTGCTTGCCTTTCGTGAGTTCCTTACTAAATGCCATCTTGGCTAATATTTTAGATACGTCCAATGGGTTTACAATCCAACCATGTTCTCTAAGTTCATTGACAGTTTCTGATACTGTTCTTGGTTTATCAAAAAAGGAGCTTTCTGATAGAATTGTCAGTTTTCCACGTAATTCTTTTATTGGTACAAAAACCGGTTCTCCAAACTCTGGCTCATAAACCTCAGCATTTTCTAGTGAGTCAAGAGCGCTATTTTCTTCTAAACTAGGTTCGTTTGAATATGGTAGGATTCTTGCGCTACTTTCTTGTAAAAGCGAGGATATGTCTGCAATGACTTTTCTTATTGTGTCATTATCAACGTAAAAATCTCGAGAGTCAATTTCAATTTCGCTGTCCCCAACTCTAAGCCTGATTTTTGCCAACAACATAATGGACTTAAATTTTCATTTATTTTGGTAGCTCTAAGTAGCTTAAAGAATGCATCAAAATTTTTACACATTGTGTCTGTTTCCAGTTGAAAGGGATTTATACGAAATAACAAGCCCGTAGATAATGCTGACTGTTTTTGGCTCAACAGCACTTGATACCATTAAAACTCCAACTAAGGTGTTAAAGGATGTGCTTGGAGGAGCTGCAACTTTTGCCAGTATCTCAGCTAGTTTTTTTGTAAAACCAGGACTTATTGCGGTTGTAGGAAAAGATTTCCCAAAAAAATATCACAAAATTCTTGCCAAACGATTAGACTTGAAAGGTCTTTCGATAAATGATGGTAAAACATTTCGATATTCGGGTAGTTATGATAGTACTCTGAGCTTAAGGACTACATTACGTACGGATCTAAATGTGTTAAAGAATTTCAAGCCCACTGTACCAGAAGATTATAAAAAATCTAGATTTGTGTATCTTGCTAACAACGACCCTGATCAAAATAAATCACTAATTAAAGAATTTGATAATGTAAAGTTCTCAATGTGTGACACAATAGATTTTTGGATATCAACTAAGAGGGAATCTGTCATAAAGATGTTCAAAGCTGTTGACGCTGTAGTGATTAATGATGAGGAGGCAAAACTACTAACCAAAGAATTCAATCTAATAAAATGCGCAAAAAAAATAATGAACTGGGGAACAAAATATGTTATTATCAAAAAGGGTGAGCATGGTTCGCTTTTGTTCTTTGAGGATGTTATTTTCCCTTCTGCCGCATTTTCATTAGAAAAAGTTGTGGATCCTACAGGTGCGGGTGACTCATTTGCTGGTGCTATGATGGGATATATTTCCAGTAGGAACAAAACTGATCTTAGTACCATCAAAAAATCCATTATCTATGGTAACGTGATGGGTTCATTTGCTGTTGAGGGCTACGGTCCTGAAGTATTACTACGAATAAAAAAATCAGATATCAAGAAAAGAATAACACAATATGAAAAAATGACTAGATTCTGAAAAGTTATACATGTTAACATGATTTGTGTGGTATGGAAGATAAGTTAGAAGAAATTTTTTCTCTTCAAAAAGGACTAACTGAAATGATGAATCTAGATAGATATCCTGATGATGTTGAGGGTAGGATTTCTGCTTTGTGTACAGCAATGATCCATGAGGCGGTAGAACTACAACGTACTACAAACTGGAAATGGTGGAAAAAACCAACAGAATTCAACAAAACAGAAGCAAGAGAAGAATTAGCTGACATTTGGCACTTTCTTATTCAAGCTTCGCTGGAGTTGGGTTTGACGCCAGATGATATCTTAAAGGAATATCAAAGAAAAAATGAGATAAACAGACAACGACAAAAAGATGGTTATTAGATCAATTTCTTCCCAAGAGGATATTCTTCATTCTCACCAAATCTTGGTTTCTTACATTTGGGTGCACTGGTAAGCTCATTACATGAGAAGCTGCCCACTCTGTATTTGCAAGGCGTAAACGAGTTTTGTAGTAGGGTGTTTTGTGAACAGGAGGCGAATAATATACTCTTGCACCAATTCCAGAAGCATTCAGCTTTTTCATTGCCTTATCTCTACTTTGCATAGCTATTGTATACAGATACCAGTTTACAATTTCGTTTTTTCTTGGTTCTGGTAAGATTATATCAGAATGCCCCAAAATCTCAGTAAGTGCTTTTGCGTTCTTTCTTCGTTGATTTAGTAGGTGGGGTAATTTTCTCATTTGAATTTTTGCTATAGCTGCACTAATCTCAGAAATTCTAAGATTGAGACCAAATCTAGTTGTAAGATTGTTTTTACTAAGACCGTGGTTACGTATCTGTTTTAGTTTTTCAAATAATTTTTTGTCATTTGTTATAATGGCACCGCCCTCACCAGATGTAATAACTTTGCCAGCATACATACTAAAGCACCCAAGATGTGAAAAAGTTCCGGAGTGTTTGCCCCTCAATTTTGAACCTAATGATTGTGATGCATCTTCAATAATTTTGATATGTTTCTTTTTTGCTATCTCTAGGATCTCATCCATGTAAGCCATATGACCATACAGATGTACTGGAATTATTGCCTTAGTGCGTCTTGTAATCTTCTTTTTCAAATCACTTGGATCTATTGTATAGTTAGATTTGAGAATGTCAACAAAAACTGGTTTGGCTCCAACAGATTTGACTGAATTTGCAGTAGCAACAAAAGTAAATGATGGTACCAATACTTCGTCCCCTGGTTTGATATCAATTGCGTATAAAGAAGCCTGGAGTGCAGCAGTTCCAGAATTAACTGCTACGGCAAACTTTGATTTGACAAATTTTGATAATAGTTTCTCAAATTGTTGAACTTGTTTTCCTCCGTTAAATGATGCCGAAGTTAGTGATTTTTCTGATAAAACTTTGTTCACTTCACGAATTTCTTCTTTGTCAATGGCAGGGATGTTTATAGGAATTTTCAATTAGTGGGTTTGGTAGCTGCTTCTTTAATAAATTTCATTGAGAAATTCTATGAGTTTTTATAGTGATTATTCTTAGCGCAGTAAATGGAAAGACGGCATCTGCAGGAACATGACAGACAGTATAGGGTATTTCTCTATGTCTTCTATGCATGTGCTGTTGTGATGGCTTCCATAACATTCTTCGGTATTTACTCTATGGCACAAGACTGGAACGAAGAAGGGACATTCATTATGGGAGATATTCTAGTCCAAACCCAAGTTCCGTTTGAAAATTTTGCAAATCTATCGACTTGGCTATTCTTTTCTTGCGTGATAGGCTGGTATTGTGTTTCTAGAATTGGTTGGAAAAAGACAACAAATTTGCGTTCCTACAGAATGGGACTTCTTCAGATAATGTTACTAGGATTTACTATAATTTGCTTGTATGAGATATTATGGACTTTTACAATATTGAATGCTGAAATTACTTCGCAGATGATCGTGAGCGGACAGACGCCAGATATTGATGCTCTTGCAGTGGATTATCCAGATGTCCTACGGCCATGGAATCTAATTTTTGCAACAAAGATTTGGCTTGCTGGTGCTATAATTAGCGGTCATGCATTCTATCTTAGTACAAAACCAAGAAAATCGGTAGAAGACTAGAATCATAATTTTGAATTATCAACAATCTGCAAACTTTATAGGCTTTCAAAAAAAATTCAAATGAAATGGATGTAACTGAAAAGGTTGACTTGGTATCAAGACCACCAACTGAGGAGGTTGTCACCCAGGAAGAGTTGTTGGAATTATTCAAAACAAATTCAAAACCAAAACACTACATAGGTATCGAGATTTCGGGATTCTTACATCTAGGTAGCCTGATAAGCACTGGCTTCAAAATTAATGATTTTGTCAAAGCTGGAGTTGATTGTACTGTGTTTTTAGCAGACTGGCACACTTTGTTGAATGAAAAGTTGGGAGGTAGTTTTGAAACTATAAGAAAAGTTTCGAAATATTATGAGGACGCGTTTAGATTAGTTTGCCCCGAGGCAAATGTGGTTTTGGGAACTGATCTTTATGATTCTAAGAAAGAATATTGGTCTGATCTTGTACAAATTGCAAAACACATGTCACTGGCAAGAACCATGAGAACGCTTACCATAATGGGAAGATCAGAAAATGATGAAAAGATTGATCTGGCAAAACTCATCTATCCTGCAATGCAAGCTGCGGATATACATTCACTTGATCTGGATATAGTACATGCAGGAATGGATCAAAGAAAAATCCACATGTTGGTTAAAGATGTGTTCCCAAAAATGAAATGGAAAATTCCAGTAGCTGTGCATCATAAATTACTTCCTGGTCTAACTAAACCAACAGAAGTAAAATCTGATGGTGAAGTAGCAAAGATGAGTAAATCTGACCCAAATGCTGGAGTTTTCATCCACAACTCAGATGATGAAATTAGAACTAAAATTAAGAAGGGATTTTGTGATGAAGGTGTTATAGAAAATAACCCAATATTAGAAATTGCAAAGCATGTAGTATTTCATGAATTTGACACAATCTCTATTGAGCGACCAGAAAAAATTTGGCGGTAATGTTAGTTATGATAGTTTTGAAAGTTTAGAATCTGATTTCTCACAAAAGAAACTTCATCCTGCTGACCTAAAACAATCTGTTGGAGAATCATTAGTTAAGATAGTATCTCCAATTAGGGAGAAATTGGCGTTGAGTGATGAACTGTCTGATTTGATCAAAAATAGTTACTAAACGCCTGAGCTTTCAGCCTTAGTAAGATCCAAATAGACTTTATCGCCTACTGAAAGACCTAATTTTTTGTATTCAATCATATCTAATTTTATAGATGTCGTGTTGCCCACCATACCCATTCCACCTGACATCATTTTGTTAAGCTCCTTAGCCATATCATTCATGTTGGAGAACCCCATGACGTTTGATTTCCCAAAAGGAGAAGATAGCGGTCCGTTGTTATCTTGAACATCCTTTTTAGAAGATAATGAAACAACGACATATGGTGCGGCGTCGGGTGCGGCGTCAATACGTACTACAACATACTCTTTTCTCATGCATAGAATATTGTTTTTGAGTATTTTATTGTAACTTGTAAAAACTTCTAATCTTAGTTATCAGAATGGCTGGGGCGACAAAATACATCCCTATGTTTAGAAGTATGAGTCCTATCCCATATCCTAGCATTTCGTGTTCAGAATCAATATCAGTATATTGTAGCAAAGTTAATGATGCCAATAAGGGGGTAAGTGTGAGCTTTACCGCCTCCTTGAAAACTGGGTTTTCTCTTTCATAATCGGCTATTGTTGGACTAAATGAATAGTAAAAGTGGTTGAATCCATCCATGAAGGATGTTCCAGCTTGTGTTTGTAATACTGCATTATCACGTATCTCTCTTAGGAGTTGAACTTGTGGTGCTAGTTCAGAGCCATAAGATGCAGTAGCTATTAGGCAACCGCCAATTCTTGCTGGTGGTAATGATTCAGGTTCGGGTGCTGCTTTTGCGTCTCTCATTAATTGTTGAAATACAGGACTTTCGCCAAACAGCAACCTCTGCATTTCTCCATCAATCATAATATGAAAATTATTTACAGCGTAACTGAAAGAATTGACTTCATATCTAAAAAATTCCGTGGTGTTGACGTAGATTGCCGAATAGTTAGTTTCTAAGTTGTTGAAATGAAGTTGTAAGATTTTGAATTGTTTTGGCCCCTGTTCTGTTTGTAGGTTTTGTGTTGTCATTACTAGGTGGGCTTTGTTTCCACTAGAATCTCTTATTATGAAATTGTTTAAAATTTTAGGGTCGTCACCGCCTTGAATTGAAAAGATGTTGCCTGTTCCAACCACACTGTTTTCTGCTTGATGGTTTGTTCTGTTTTCTGAACCAATCAAAACTTGTGGTATAAATCCGCTTTTCGCTATAGTTTGTTGTGCATTATGCTCATCTTTACCAGGTTCCATTTTTACACTTAACAAATCTCCTTGCCCCTCAGCAACATCCCATCTATAAGGAACATGAAATAATACATCGTGAAGTTGGTTGTGGTAGACATCGACGGATTGTAGAGCTTCAGGATCGTATGGATCTTGATATTCTTTGATAATTGATTGGTATCGATCCAACTCACCAAAATCACTTGAGGAAAAAGGGTACATTATTTCTGCTTTTATTATTGTGGCGTCCTTTGTACTTATTGGTGCATCACGATCGTCTGTTGGTAGATTAGCGATATAGTTTACTGCGTCATAACTATATGTTCCTGGTACTACTCTGCCAAAGACTGTATATTGTTTATCAAGAAAGTTCGAGTCTTTATGCACAATGAAAAACTGTGAGCCTGCACTGTCTGGATGTTGTTGTCTTGCCATCGAAACAGCTCCTCTATCATGTTGAAGTGTGTTAAACTCTTCTTTAATTTGGTATCCTGGGCCTCCAGTTCCCCACAAACCTCGATCATATTCTGGATCCTTGGTGTTTGGATCTCCAGCTTGAATCATAAAACCTTCTATAATACGATGGAAAACCACGCCGTCATAAAAGCCGCTTTCAACCAATTTTAAAAAATTATGGACTGTGTTTGGAGCGTCTTCAGGATATAATTCGATTATTATAGTCCCCTTCTCTGTTGAAAGATGAACGGCGGTATTTTTCATTTTATAGATCTCCTCCTCGGTAAATTCTTGTTGGGTTAACAGAACAGTCTGTTGTGCAAACACAGTTCCAACAAGGCCTGATACTACCAAAATGGAAATTACAAAAACTGTAAAATTCATGACGGTAGTTTTTCCAACTTCAATAAAAGCTGTTCTTAGTATTAGTTTTTATCAAGTTGTTACGTATGCACATTCATGGATACGGGTGAGGATATACAGGCACATATCCTTTCAGTTTGGAAAGAAAAAAGGGGATTCTTTAGCGGTAAAGGAAGTGAAGGTATGTTAATTCTAACAAACAAACGTTTGTTATTTATCAAAAAAACAGAGGCGCCTATGAAATGGTGGGGTGCTATTAGAACTAGGCAGGTGGTTAGGTTGTTACAGAATAAGGATGTAATGTTTACAGAAGACGGGTATGACACAACAAACTTAGAAATAGATTTGGAAAATAAAAAGAACCAAAAAATTAGTTTTAACAATATTTTACAAATTGAAGTAAAAGAAAAGGTTTGGGGGAGTGTATTATTTTTGGATGTAATGGAAGATGGAAAGGAGGAAAAGTATCAGTTTTCTATTGTCCAGGATTGGGTAAAATATCCCCTTAGCGCACCGACAAAATTCTTGAAGGTTGATTGGTCAGGGTTTGTAAAGTATATCAAAGATAGGCAGATTGTGACGAATTAAAATGGGTAAGGTTTTTGCTGTTGGTGTTGGTCCGGGATCCAAAAACTACGTAACGGAAACCGTAAGAAAAACTGTTGAAAATGCAGATGTCATTGTAGGTTACAAATACACGCTTGAAGCTATATCTGATTTGATTAAAGATAAAAAAACTCATGTGATCACAATGGGAAACCAAGAACAGACATACCAAGATGTTAAGAAAGAGTTGGGAGATGGAAGTTTGGTTGTTCCATTCACTGGCGATGTGAATTTTTCTGAATCTGAGGTCGTAGATAGATTAGTTGAAATTTTTGGTGATGTTGAATTGGTGCCTGGAATTAGTTCTATTCAAGTTGCTGCATCGAAAGCCAGGGTACCACTAGACAAATCTAAAGTAATTACAATGCATGTCACAACATCTATTGAAGAAAAGAAGTTAGAACTTCAAAAAGCAATAATTGATGGGCAAAATGTTGTGTTAATTCCTAGACCATGGCCAAAGGATCCCAAAAAACATTTCATGCCATCAGAGGTCGCGTTTTATCTTAAGAAGAATGGTTTTGACACGACTACAATCCCAGTTTATGTTTTCGAGTCTCTGACCAATGGGAAGGAACAGACGTTTTCTGGGTTTGTCTCCGAATTGGAAGGAAAGGAATTTTCTGACCTATCAGTAATGGTGATCAGTCAAACAAAACCAGAATCTTACATCAATTTGTGATTATAAGACGTCTGAGAATATTTCATCAGATTTGAGGGTGTTTTTGACCAAATCTGGAGTTATTGTGAGGTTGAATTTCTTTGTATTTCCATGAATTCCTTGGTGGATCATTTTACCAGAAATGAGACCAGATAGTTCTATCTCATTAAGCATTTGTGTAACACGCCTCTGTGTGAGTGTATTTTGGTGAGTGGTTTTACAAAGTGATTTGTATGCTGTGTAGATGTCTCCGGTTGAGATGTTTGGGGATTTCATTATGGTGATTACAAGTAGTTTTTCGTGTAATGAGAAGGCGTTAAGTTGTTGGGATTCCTTGTCTACCTCAATCCTTTGAGATGCTAAACGTATGTGCTCGTCTGTGATGGATTTGTCTTGTTTTAGTTCTGCAGTCTTTGCAGCTACATCTAACAATTTGATTGCCCTTCGAGCATCGCCGTGTTCTCTACATGCCATAGAAGCACATAGGTTCAAAGCCCCGCTTGATACAGCGTCTTGCTCAAATGCTAATGGTATTCTGTCTTCTAAGATTTCTTTAATCTCATTTGTCTCATATGCTGGAAAAACAAGTTCTTCCTCACTAAGTGTACTAATTACTCTTGGGTCTAATTCGTCCTTGAATCTGACGTCATTAGAAATTCCAATTAGAGATAACGAGCCAGTTTTTAGTTTTAGGTTTGCCCTGGTAATTGAGTAAAGAACGTCTTTGCCAGTCTTGTCAACAAGCTTAGCAAGATGATCAATTTCATCTATTACAAAGACGGAATTAATTTTGTTTTTGTCAATAATGTAAAGAATACGATTGAAAACTTCACTGATTGATAGTCCTGTGTTTGGTAACCAAAGTTTGTCGTCAGGTGTCTTTTTTGATTTGAGGCCAAGTTGTCTGCCCAAGTCAACCAACACATTGTAAAGGTTTGATTGATCCTTTGCGTTTGTGGTTGCTATCTTGATTTTATGTGAGTTCTTGTCGACTCTGTTTTGAATTTGGTTTAGTACTTTTTTTATTACAAGTGTCTTGCCAGTTCCTGGCTTGCCATACACCAACAAGTTTGGTGGTATTGATTTTTTGTATAATGGAATTAATGATTGTGTTACAAGTTCTTGCTGCTTGTCTCTATGCAAGATTCGTTCTGGGATGTAGTCATGGCGTAACACGTTTGGGTTTTTGATTAACAAGTTACCTTGTTCTGCACTATCTAGTAGTTTTTCCACTGGATCCAAAGTTGTTATACTCATTTTGAGATCATTATCTATCGTAATTTCACACTTGAATGGATCCAGTAGTTCGTTTTTACAACATTGATCGTTCTGGTTGACATGCTCTGATCGGCTTGATCGATGACACACACACCATCATTTCTAATCTATTTTTAGAATAATATGTTATTTTGATTTGGTTTTTGTTAGTTTGTTCTTGTCATAAAAAATTTTTTTATAACAAAAAGAGTAGAAACCAAGGTGTGTGGGTTCACAACGAAGAGATTTGTTAATAACGGGTTATATTTTTACAAAAGAAGGTAAAAATGGGCTTATTTGCTTGTTAATGGTGTTAATAAGACCCTTAACACATGTTAAGAGACCAAAAACACCCCCTTATTTCCACTCTAGGCACAAAACCAAACCTTACCCCCTTATTTCCAGTCCAGCCTCTGTTAACAACCAAAAACAGGCCAGCGTGGACCAGGCAGTCAATCTTAACAAATTCGTTTGTTAACAAAACTTGTAGGATCCATTGAAGTGTTAACACAGGATCCTCATAGATCTCGATATGAAACAGAAAAGGATACGAATAAACCTAGAGGACACCGAAGGGGCCAAATTCAAGTTTGACATTGAGGGTAACGTCACCAAAGACAAAGTCCTCAAACTCTTCGAATTAATGGATTTGATGAACATAGAGGAGGAACAGACACCAGACTTGGACTCCGTAGGAGGCAAGATATGGAATGTCGTAGAGAATCACTTCCCAGCAGGCAAATTCACCTCCTCAGACGTGCTTGAAAAGTACGAAGACGAGTACAATGAGCCTATCAAACTAAGCATAGTTTCTACCTATTTGGCAAGATTTGCCTCACGAAACAAGATTGAGCGTGCACGTGTAGGAAGAGAGTGGTCATACCAAATCATTCGTATAGCACAAAAACATCCTTAGACTCTTACTGTGATACTGCGTAAACAACGCCACCATCACCAGAACCAATTCGTTCTCTACCTTTTTCGGTAATTGTGTATCTGTAAGGTCTGGTAGAAGTATCTCTACCAACAAGATTGTCCTCAAACAACTTTTTCATCAACCGTGAAACATGTTCACGTGATTTTCCTAATGTCACTTCAATATCACGTGATGTCATCGGACCTTCTGTGATTTTTTCTAACACAAATGTAACTGACTTTTCAAAACTCATGTTAGGAACTCGTGCTGCTGCCTTTGGTTTTGGAGCAACAAATTCTGGTTCCTTCACTTCTGGTACGTCAAAAGACGTTACTTTTTTCGTTGGCAAGTCTGGTTTTGTGTACTCTTCACCATCTAATTCCATAACATCTAGGCGTATTTTCATATCAATCATCTCCTTTTCGTAGTAGTCGATGCGTTCCAGGTTAGTTGGAGCAATCTTTTCCGAAACTCCCACCGTTCTTGTCTTGTTGTACAAGTACAAAGTTACAATACCACTGAGAAATGCTAGCACTGCAACCAACATGATGCCTGTATCAGGGATGTCAATTATCATCACAACAAACTAACAATGAGATGATTTATCATAACGGGACAACATTAGTTTACAATTTACGAATAAAAAATCATAACATCACAAATTTTGCTAATGAAACTCACAAACAAAATCACATGTTAACTAACTGTTTCACAGCTTTCTCTACAACATCCATGATCTGACTCTCGTTTTCAGGCGTAAAGTCACTATCTTTCATCACATTAAGCTGTTCTGCGAGCCTAAACATCACATCACTCTCAGGAAGTATCACATCATACGCCTGCAGGAGTAGAATGGTATAGTACAGGCTCTCAATCTTACTTCGTGCCTGGCCTAGCTGCCTGTAGTAGGCACCCTTAGACACACCAAACTCTACCTGCAACATTTTCTTCTGTTTTAGAATAATTTCAATTTGTCGCTCTGTAAACAGTGATTTTTTGATAATTTCTTGTATAATTGTGTTAAAATTGGATTTATTGGGGTCGCTCATAGCTATACAAAACAGTATAGCTTCTTTCAATTAAGTTTTAATGCCACGTTTCGATCGTACCGTAGGTATGCGAAATAAGGTCGAAACTAGGCTAAAAAAGTGCAAAAAGGGGGGTAAAACAGCCATATTTTTGCTAGTTGATTCTGAGAACTTTAGCTCCACAGCTAGCGTCGAAAAGATGGCAAAGGAACTCTTCAATGCGACCAAAAACATCAAGGACTTTTACCCCGTAATTCTGGTTGGAGGCTCATCCGCAACCGACCAAATGGGGATGGATAGGGCAGTCAGAATCTTGAGGAGAAAGACCAAACTAGAGATTGTCCTATTTCCTGGAAATATCACCGGAGTAGTCCCAAAAGCACATGCAATATTGTTTAGTTGTTTGATGAACTCGGAGAACCCATATTACATCACCCAGGCACAGGCGCTCGGAGCGCCCCTGGTGAGGAAGATGAAATTGGAGGCCCTCCCAACAGCATATCTGATAATTGGAGAAGGCACCTCGGCTTGGTTCTTTGGCAACGCCAGAGGCATACCTTTTGACAAGCCAAAGATCGCCGCAGCTTACGCAATGGCCGCCCAATACATGGGTATGAGATTCGTATATTTAGAAGCGGGATCCGGAGCTAAGCAAAGTGTCACCCCAGAGATGATTCAGACCGTCAGAATGGTATTTGACGGATTTATCATGGTTGGTGGAGGCATTAGATCGGCAAAAACGGCCAGCGCCATGATCAAGGCCGGAGCGGACGGCTTGGTGATCGGAACGTTGCTGGAGCAAACCGGCGGTTTAAAAAAATTCACAGACATCCTCAAATCAATCTGAAAATAATATCATCTGGGGAGTATTATGATTTGTAAGAAATGTGGCGTAGATGGTCATTTCACTTGGGACCAAAACTGGTTTGAAAATACCGGAAAATGGAGACTCTTTGATATCAACATGGAAAGGCCACATGATTGCGATCATCAAAAACCAGAAGAGGCTTCCCTGGATACTACAATGCCAGCACCACGGGTAAAGTGTCCACAATGTGATCCTTTGAAGGACAGCGCATGGATCGAACGCGAGAAGTTTCAACATCATATCAAGACCGCACATTTCGGTTTTTGGTAGGTTTTACGCCTAGATTTGGTACAAAAAACAGCTTATTTTAGTAGTTTTTGACATGTTTTATGGCTTAGAATGTTATGTTAATGCATGCAAAATGCATGCATATTAATGCCTAAATCATGTTCAAAACGTGGTATAGTGATCAAACTTAACTGAAACTAGATTAATTGTAATGGAATGAAGTACCTGCTACTTTCAATTCTTGTGGTTTGTATGATTGGAATTATGGTTCCAAATGTGTTTGCTGAAACAGACAGTGATGATGTTATTCTATTTACATCTCCTAATGAAAGCTTCACGGTTGAACTGCCATGCTGTTGGTATTACGCGGACACAGAGACTCATCTCTTTCAGGAAGATGAACAACAATCTATGATCAGAATGATTGGTTGGACATTACTCGAAGATTATGAGCTTACTGATAGAGATATTCATAATGAGATGCAACACCAAGGTAAATGGTATTGTGTAAACGAGGTGTATGATGATGAAATTTTTGAATGGGCTGGGTGTTATGATTTTCAAAAGATCGATAAAGAAGTTACTTACACAAACGAAGGCAGAAAAGTATGGATGATGGATATGAAATACAACATATACGGCAAAATTCATTCAATTAATGCACATATATTTGACGGTAGAAGTTATGTTGAGATAATATCTAGAACAACCATAGATGGCTCAAAGGCTGATCCAGAAACTCTACAACAAATTAAGGAAATAATAAAATCATTTGTTTTCTTGAATCCTACAACTGAGCCAGATTTAAAACCAGAGCCAGAAGCTGAAGAGCCAGAATTAGAAATCACCATTCCAGATTGGGTAAAAAATAATGCAGGGTGGTGGGCCAACGGAAACATAAACGACGCATCATTCTTGGAGGGAATTTCATATCTCATTCAAAATAACATAATTGTTATTCCATCTACTGAATCTGGAAGTGGAGGCGGTGAAGTTCCTGAATGGATAAAGAATACAGCAGGTTGGTGGGCAGATGGAACAATCGATGATGAGACATTCGTCAACGCAATAACGTACTTGATTCAGCAAGGCCTAATTCAGGTTTAGACACCACTGATACACCATTTTGTAACAGGCACAAGTACCATATTCATTGTACTTTTAAAAAAACAGAATCGTCCTAAAAAGACGACTCTAGGCACGGGAGAAACACTTCATATTCCTCTGGAATATTATTACAAAACCATCCTTAATCGTCCTAAAAAGACGATTAGTGTGCCTAGACTCTTGTTTAACAATCTTCCAGAAGAATTTTACAATCATAATTCGAGTTGTGATTTGCATACATTATGCATACATTTCAATGCATGTCTAGCTCAGACTTAACTAAAAGTCTGCGATCCAGAGAGAATGCGATATTTGCTTTTTTCAGTTTTAGTAATTTTTTCTATCGGAGTTTTTGCGGTTCCCGGAGCGTTTGCAGACGCTACTGTAACAAACGCACTAGGCTCAGCAACGCCGGGATGTGAGGAAACCAACTCCTGTTTCATCCCAAGCACTGTTACAATTAGTGTTGGCGAAACAGTGACTTGGGAAAACACTGACAATGCAGCTCATACAGCAACATCTGGTACAACTGAAGATGGACCAGACGGAGTTTGGGACACCAGCTTGATGATGGCTGGTGGCAGTTTTTCTGTTACATTAGATGAAGCAGGAACATATCCCTACCATTGTATGGTTCATCCCTGGATGCAAGGAACTGTAATTGTTGGTGAACCATCTTCTGAGCCAATCGAACTTAGGTTTGATGGAGTAGATGAATTACTTTATAGTAATCCACTGCGAGAAAACTACTTAGAAGTAACCCGCACAGCACTAAACGCAACTGGGTACAGCCTATCTTGGACAGTGCGCCATGACGACGTCTCGTCTGGCTCGTATTTAGAATCGGTGACATGCAATGATTCCGCAGGCCATATGACAAATCCACCACCAGTCCCAGTATTTACAATGAGCATGACATTCCCACCTGGAACAACCATTGTAACATGTAATGGACTAAACCAATACGGTCATGAAGGCAGCAAGAGCTTTATTGTTACTGTGCTACCACCCGAATCTGAGGCTGAAACAGCTGCAGAATCTGAGACTGTTACTTTGAGTAATGCAAGATTTGTTGATCCGATGCACAATCCAATATCAGAAGTTACACTATTCGACGACGTACGAATTATGGCAGATGTAAGAAATGAACTAGAAGTGCCCCAACCATATACTTATTGGGTACAGTTTACTCCTCCTTTACCAGCAAAACCTGATGGTTTGTGGGTCTCAAACTCATTACAAATAGGAGCTCAAGACTCACCTGCTCTTGAATGGGAGGCAGCAGATAGAAGTGCTGGAGATTACATATTGATGATTAAAGTGGTAGACAATATAGATGACAAAAATTTACTGTCACCACCAATTACACTTCAAATCAACATCCCAGAACCTGAAGTTACACCAACATTGACCATAAGCACTGATAGGACTACATACCATCATGGTGTAGACGAATCAATTGAGGTGTCAATTTACCATACTCAACCTTCAACTGCAAGCGACATAATATTTACACTAACAAATTCCAACGGCAATGTCCTAACTGTGAGCCAGCTTCACAACGATACAACCAACTATGATGCTTCCATAAAAAACCTCGATTATGGAACATATACCATTACAATGTATTTGTCCACTAACATGGACGATAAACAAACCATAACCTTTACGATAATATCAAACCCTAACACAGTCTACAACACATCAGGCTCATCAACCCCGGGATGTGAGGAAAACAACACCTGTTTTATGCCCAGCACCATCGCGATAGCCATTGGCGAGACAGTTACTTGGGAGAATACTGATAATGCAGCTCATACAGCAACCTCTGGTACATCATCTGGTGGACCAGACGGTGTATTTGATAGCAGCTTGATGATGGTTGGTGGATCATACTCTCATGCATTTGACGAACCAGGCTCATACGACTATTTCTGCATGGTTCACCCATGGATGCAGGGAACCGTCGTTGTGGGTGATGCGGCTGAGATAGAAGCATTTGTCGCGGCACAGGAGGCAGCAATAGCCGCGGAAGAAGCAGCAACAGCCGCAGCAGATGCAGCATGGGCCGAAGCCAATCCAGGAGTGGTGAAAAACGCACTAGGCTCAGCAACGCCGGGATGTGAGGAAACCAACGATTGTTTCATTCCAAGCACCATTACAGTATCTGCTGGGCAGGGAATTACTTGGTATAACGATGACAATGCAGCTCACACAGCAACATCCGGTACTCCAACTGATGGGCCAGATGGAGTTTGGGACACAAGCTTGATGATGGCTGGCGGCAGCTTTAATCTCAGAATTGACGAACCAGGAACATACCCCTACTTTTGCATGGTTCATCCATGGATGACAGGAACTGTAATTGTTGAAGCCACAGAGCAGACAGAAGACGAATCAGAACAAATTGAGTTTGAACCTCCACCAGAAGCAGTAGAAACGGAAGCTGAAGTTGTCTCCGAATCAGACGAAATAACCACAGGATCTGAAATTCAGATTGAAACAGACATTGTAAACCAAAAAGATGATTCGCAGATATTCGCATACATTGTGCAGATAAAATATGAAGATGGAACACCAGTCTCAATTTCCACAGTTACTGGTTCACTAGCTCAGGGACAAGCATTGACACAAACAATATCCTGGACACCCGACGAACCTGGTACTTACGTAGCAGAGATTTTCCTATGGGATGACCTTGATTCCGCCAACCCACTATCTAGCGTAGAAGTTCAATATTTCACGGTAACATAGAAGTGAAATGAATCCAATTCGCAAATATTATGTCGTTCCGATTGTAATTGCTATTGTTTCTATTATTGTGATCTTTGTCGCTGAATTCTGAGACGAGATGCCTCTAGGCGAGCTAGGAAACTTTGGTGTTCCCGCAAATATTCTTGGTGTCTGTTATAGTGAGGTGTGTTAGCCATAACTTATCATACAAAATTTGTATTTAAGAAAAGTAAGAAAAGCGAACTAGTACATAAAACAGCTAATTTTACTGCTTTTTAGACACTTTTTTGTCCAAAAACACTAGTTTTAGACAGTTTTTGGGATGGCTTCCTGTAGGGAGTCAACCATGAGTTGTTTGAGGCCTTTTCGCCTTGGACCAGCTCGTAACTTTGTTGCGCAGCATGGACACCTGACACCCTCCCAGTGAATGAAAAGGTCACAGTTCTGGCAACGTTTCTGACCATCTAAATATCTCATGCCACCGACTGGCTTCTTTGCCCTGTACTCTTCACAGATGTTTCTACACACCATTTTCTCTTGCCCTCGGAATCTCGGTTCTAAGTTTTTCATAAGCTATCGGAGCTTGATCTTCTTTCAATATCAATACAATACCATCTCGGCTAAATAACGCGTCAACCAGGTCTATGCCGTTTCTATGCAAAATTTCTGTTACATAAGAAACGACATCTGCTCTATTTTGCTCTGGCACTTGAATTCTAATTTTTGCTAGTCCGGAACTGTAGACGTTTTCTTTTGGAAAGTTTTGGAATATTCTTCTGGTAACATCAGAGTCGTCAGCTAAAATTCTGAAGGAATCACCTAGCCTGAAAAACTCTGAATTGGAAAGCGCCTTCTCAGCTTCTCCCAACATCCTGGCCATATCCTGATCAAGAAGATCTTTCAATGTCCATTGCATTCCCATGATTCTGTCTGTCATCGAAAGCCTTGCATCTTTCAAAACTGGCTCGTCTACAACCTCCTCGTTTTTCTCAAATGCGTCTGCATATCGCTTAATCGCGACAACAATGGTATTCAGTTGGATTGAATTGCCAATCTGCCTTTCAACCTCTGGTTGGATTTTGACAGCCAGGGCCGTATAGTTAATGACATCCATAGCCATACAGTCATGGATTGATCTGTTTCTGGTAATTATCTCACGAACAACATCAGGAACAGATAGACCCACAGTTCTCATAAAAACCATATATTATGTCAGGTATATTAATATTATGTAATAATAGTAGAATAAGTGTAATATTACTAATTAATAAGAAATAAACTATATATAATGTCATAGATATTACATACTTAGGTGAAATATGACAATGTTCCACGATGATGAGTTCGACAGGATCTTTAAGCAGATGTCAGGTTCCTTCATGGACCTAGATAATGTCTTTGAGATGCTAAAGAATGCAGGAAACATTTCGGGTCCAGTATTTTATGGCTATACCATGACAACTGGTCCTGACGGTAAGCCTGTAGTACAAGAGTACGGAAATGTCCAGCCAGACACACTTCCAACTGAAAACAAGAGAGAACCATTGATTGACACTCTAGTTGACGAGAAAGAGAAGACACTGAAGATTGTTGCAGAAATGCCGGGTGTCGAGAAGAAGGACGTCAGCGTAGTTGTGGGAGATGACAAAGTAATTCACATTGACGCAGAACGTGGTGAGAAAAATTACCATGTAAAGGTGCCAATCAAGCACAAAGTTGATGCAGAATCTCCAAAAGCAACTTACAAGAACGGAATACTTGAACTAGTGTTCAAGCTAGAAGACGAGAAATCAAAGGGCAAATCTATAGACGTACTCTAAACTCTTTTTTTATTTTTAAAAACGTAATAACGCTTTAATCCTAATTTTTGATTTTATAATACATCATGGATACAAGGGATTGGCTTAGCTATAACAAAAAAAACATAGGCTGGGGTGTTGG
The DNA here is from genome assembly GCA_902590655.1 of uncultured marine group I thaumarchaeote. GTDB lineage: Archaea > Thermoproteota > Nitrososphaeria > Nitrososphaerales > Nitrosopumilaceae > Nitrosopelagicus. Next base: position 51,338 of record CACIXQ010000001.1, on the reverse strand, counting down.
AATAGGCATAATGACTATCCTATTTTTGGCTTATATTATGTTCAACAGATAACTAGTTCTGTTTTTATTCTACAAACGCAATCGCCCTAACCGGCGAACCCGTTGCGTTCTTCAATTTTAGTGGCAAAACTACAAGGTGAAATGTTGGTGATTTTATCTCGTCTAGACTTGCTAAATTCTCAACAATTAAAATTCCTTTTTTTGCAAAGACTTGATGGACAGAAAACTTGGGATCTTTGCCTAGATCAATACTTGGGGAATCAATGCCCACCAAACTGATCTTTTTTGATGCAAGATATTTCGCAGCTGAAACCGACAATCCAGGATTCTTAGTAAAGTAGTATTTTTTTTGTAAATTTTTCTGCCAGCCCGTATAGAAAATAACGGAAGAAAAATTCTCAATTTCTCCATGATTTTTTTCAAACTTTTGGATGTCTGTTTTTGTGATGGATTGGCCGCCATTTTTTCTACATTGTATCAAGGCTGCTTCTGATACCAGTTTTTTGAGGCTAATTTCATGAATTTTCGCGCCTTTTTCTAGAAAATGATGAGGCGCATCCATATGGGTTCCAGTGTGTGAACTCAAAAACAGAACTTCCAGATTGTAGCCATCTTCTTTGATGTTTTCCCATGGAATGAAGTTTGGTTGTGGTGAGCCTGGGAATGTAGGAATTTTATCCGAAACCGTCAGGGTCAGATCTATAATTTTCATAACAAAGAACCAACGATCTCTTAAATATTATTTTACTAATTTCAAGTGTGCCAACCTCGTACATTCTCATTAATTCTGATCTCGGAACAGACGAATCAATAATCACAAAACTCAAAGAAATACTAGCGGAGGAAAAAGACACACAATATGAAATTCAAGGAGTGTACGGAGTTTATGACATTGTGCTAAAACTAACTTCTGACGACATTGATTCTTTGAGATCTACCATCACAAACAAAATTAGAAAAATTACCTCTGTGCAATCAACATTAACCATGATGGTTATCGAAGAACAGGAAAAAGCATAGGTTATTTCCAACCAACAACCAATGATATGGATCAGAAAAAGACAACAATTCGAAACGTGTTGGAACAAAACACAACAAACATGATCTTCTACGAGGATTCATTCACAAAAACATCTTTTTTTACAAGGGAGGTTTCAAACTACAAAGTTCCTATATTTTACATTGATTTTGATTTGCAGTATACTGGTTTTGTTAAATCTGGAATAACACAAGAAATGAAAAACCTAAACTTACTTCATCCAGAGAACAGCAGCTTTCGAGAAGATTTGAAATCTATAATTGCAAAGATTTCACGAGAAAAATCACTGATAGTCATTGATTCACTAAATGGGTTCTTTAACATCTTAGAAGGCGACAAAGATCTTGGACGACTAATTAACTCATTTGTAATGCTGCTTTCTTCTGCTGCAAATCACACAAAATCCACCATAATAGTTGGTGTTTTGTCCAAACTAAATGAGGAGGGCAGATGGGTGTTGTATAATACTGGTCGAAGTGTGATAGATAACGAGCATTTCACAAAGATCCAACTAACAAGGAAAGAAAACAATGCGTTTGCAACGCTGTTAAATCCTGACAACTCACAAGACTCAGATCTCATTCTATAAACTTAGAATCAGATACTAGCGATCAAAAACAAATCAAACAGCGTTATAGATTTAGAGGAAATTATATTAAGCTTGAATCTTGTGTTTAATTACAATGCCAGTAGCAATACTACCAGACATCAGTGAGCAGATGTGTATCGGATGTGCACTTTGTGTAGAAATCTGTACAACTTTGGGACCTGATGTTTTAAGAGTAAAACCAGTAGAAGGCTGGAAACGGGGTAAAGCATTTGTATTTTATCCAGAGAGATGTATCTCTGACGGTGCATGCATCGGTGTATGCCCAACAAAGGCAATCTTTTGGATGAGACCAATGGACTTTACAGTAGGTCAACCAGTACCACTTTACAAGAACTCAGTTTTCGTAAAAGGCTGGACTGAACTAATCGACTAAATCCACCCCTTTAACTTCTTTTTATTATTTGACTAACCAATCTTATATTACAAATTCGTTATTTTTTGATATGACAAAGATTGGAGATGTTAAACGTAAACTTCATGGGAAAATCTGGAAAAAACCTGATAATTTTTCTTGGATTATTGAAGGTAAACTTGCTGGAAGTGCAATTCCAACTTCAACTGATGAGGTACAATGGGCAATCGACCAAGGTGTAAAATCTATTGTTACTATTAGGGAGGAACCGCTTGACACTGATTATACAAATAACGTGAATTATTTTCATGTACATTCAAATGATATGGGCGTGCCAGAATTCGATGATTTAGTTAAGACGGTTGATTTCATTCATGATAGAATAGTTAATGACGAACCAGTTATGGTTCATTGTCTTGCTGGCCTAGGAAGAACAGGAACAATCCTAGCATGTTATCTTATAAAATACAAAAAAATGTCTGCTGACGACGCAATACAAAAAGTACGTGACGAAAGACCAGGCTCTATCCAATCATTTCCACAAGAGGAAATAATTTTCCAGTTCGCAAAATCTCTTTAAGGTTTATTCAGGAACTGATTCGGTAACAATCTTACCATCGACTACTTTTACGTGAAGAAATTTATCTTCTTTAAAGACGAGAGTGATTCCTCCATCTTTATCTGGATCCTGTACTTCAACAAGATCAGCCATTCTTATTCCATCAAACTTTACCATACAATCACTCTGGTATTGATATAGTAGACAGTTTACCATCTTCCACTTTAATGAATAAAAATCTATTATCTTTGAAAATTAGTGTAACGCCACCCTCTTTATCTGGTTCTTCCACTTCTAACAGTGGTTGTCCCAACAAACCATCGTACTTTGCCATGATAAGTTTTGAAATTCCGTACTTATATCCTAATTGATTTCAATTTCAATTTCATCCGAATGTGTTTTTTCCTCATTTTTGTCAACGTATGCATGCTTGTTCCATGAGGCAAAAACCTCCGCACTGACTTTGTGTTTGCCCTGTCCAAGATCTGACGCATTCAAAATAACTGGCTCGTCAAAATCAAACAGTTCTTTTTGAACATCCTCTTCGGTTAATTTTATGATAGGTTCAAAGTTTTTTGCCACCTGAACCCAGATTCTTTTTTCTTTCATGGGATTTACAAGCTTGGGATTTCTAGTCCAGAAGATTGATGCCTTTCTATAGGTGTCAATTGGCTTTACGACATCATGTTTTCTCAGTCCACTGGAAACGAGTTTTATTCCATATTTTAGCTTGAATTGGTTATCATTCTTCTCGTAAGCATCAGTCCAATTTTTTTCATTGAATGAATTGCGAACATCCCCACTTAGTGAGAATTTGACATTTATTGTTATGCTGTCATCAGATGCATACACATCTTTGTCCTTAACCAAATTCAGGTTTGAAATCTCGCTAGCCAATTCTGTACTTATAATGATTTATATCCACAATAAGTTGTTTTTCGCTTGGATGGAAGTTCAACTAAGAGAATTAAGCAAAAAAGAAGCTAATTTATCAATATTGGGCGGAGATATTGGCATTTTGTATATCATACAGGATGAACTGCTAAAAAATTCTAGTACTGAATTTGCTGGTGTAATAACTAGACACCCACTGACTGACGAATTATGGATGCGAGTAGTTTCAAGCACCCCACTTAAAGACATTGAAAGTGCCACAAACACCGCAATCAAAGGAGCAGCTGAATTAAAAAAACTGTTGGCTTCTAAGATAAAGGTAAAGTGAATGGATTTTTGTCCCAAATGTGAATCACGATTAAAAAAAAATAGTGATGGGTCACTAGTTTGTCCAAAATGTCAATTTGTTAAGGAAGGCAAGATCAAGGAAGATACAAAAAAATCAGAAGAAGTTAATTCTGAGTTTCTAGTTATGGATGAATCTGACCTGAGTAAGGCAAAAGGACTAGAATCAACTGTACCGATTGACTGTGAGAAGTGTCATAACAAGGAAGGAGTTTCGTGGACATTTCAGACGCGCAGTGCCGATGAACCTGAAACTAAATTTTACAGATGCACGAAATGTAACCACACTTGGAGAGATTACACATAACTTTTAACATTGACAGTATGATATTTGATTAAAATGGAATTTTCAGCTAAAACAAATACTTCGGAAGAATGGAAGGCTATAATCTCTGCGATATCAACTCTGGTTGAAGAAGCAACTTTTGAAGCAACGGTTGAAGGTGTATCATTTAGAGGAATGGATCCATCACACGTTGCATTAATAGATATTTCTTGGCCTAACTCTGCATTTGAAAAATACAGTTGTGATGGGGACATAAAATTTGGTGTTCGTATTGATGAATTTTCTAAACTGATCAAACGTGCTGAAAAAAGTGACGGTGTTGAAATCAACATATCTGATGATAGCATGCTACATGTATCTATAGGGAAAAACAAGAAATACAAAATGAGATTAATTGAGAGTTCAGCTTCTGATACGCCATTACCAAAAATTTCTTATGACTCAAAAATTACTTTATCCTCATCCCGACTTGACAAAATTTTAGGAGATATCGACGTTGTGTCTGACTATCTGTCGATCAAAACAACACAAAAAAATGTGGAATTCTCTGGAAAGGGGGATGCTGGGGAAGCAACCATAAATCTTGAAAAAGATATGGAAGACGTAGAGGACATCTCTGTAAGTCAGGAAAGCTCTGGGACATACAGCCTAGAATATCTAGATCCAATAGTAAAGGCTGTAGGAGGAACTGCTGATTCGATAATTTGTGAATTTTCTAGCGAAAAACCATTACGAATTGAATTCAAAGTTACCAATATTGGCAGAATTCACTTCTATTTAGCGCCACGCGTTGAAAGTTAACGAATTTATTGATTAAGAAGGCAGGTATACTACTTTGAAACTAGTGTTAAAATTTGGCGGAACATCACTCGCATCTCCCAAGGACATTACAAACGTTGCAAAAACGGTTGCATCCTTCTCAAAGGGAAATGAGATTGTTGTAGTATGCTCAGCGGTTGATGGTGTTACTGACTCTCTAATCCTAATCTCTCGAATGATTGAACAGAAAAAGAAGAAGGATGTTGCAAAAGCATTAGATGAACTAATCAAAAAACATAGAAAACTTGCTGACCAGACAATAAAAAATTCTGGAATAAAAAAACAATTGGTAGAAAAACTTGACGATGATATTTCTGAACTACAGGAATTAGTACGAGGATTAACATTGCTAAAGGAAGTATCAGCACGCTCATTAGATTACTTGGTCTCTTTTGGTGAGCGTCTTTCTGATGATTTGGTATCATTCGCACTACAAGATCTCGATAAAAAATCTACCGCACTTAATGGCAAGGAGGTTGGCATAGTAACTGATTCGAATTTTGGTGAATCAAGACCATTAATGGACACTACTCGAATCCGTATTTCTAAGACTTTAGGATCTTTGCTATCAAAAAAAGTAATCCCTGTTGTTGGTGGGTTTGCTGGGGCAGATCAACATGGAAACGTAACAACATTCGGTAGAGGTGGTTCAGATTATACTGCAACAATAATTGCTTCTAGCATAAATGCAGACGAAGTTTGGTTAATGAGCGACGTTGATGGTTTGATGACAGCTGATCCAAAACTTGTAAAAAATGCAAAACTACTCAAAGAAGTTTCATATTCAGAAGCAATTGAAATGGCACAATTTGGAGCGAAGCAAATACATCCTAAAACATTTGAGCCATTATTATCCAAAAAAATTCCTATGCGAATTAGAAGCACGTTTGATGTAAAGAATACCGGTACACTAGTGACACCATCACCTTCCGCAGCAACTAAAAAAACGGTCAAATGCATATCTGCACTTCGAAACATAGGATTGATGGATCTAAGCGGAGGCATATTGTTTGCCGCACCAGGGTCAGCAGCAAAAATATTTACAATTTTAGCAGAAAAAAATATCAACGTGTTGATGGTCTCTTCCAACCCATCTGAAGCAAGCATCTCAATAATTGTTAAAAAAGTGGATCTTGCGAAATCTATCAATGCGCTTGAAATGAATTTGCTAGGCAAAATGGTTAAAAAAATAGAGGGATCATCAAACGCTTCCATAATAGCAGTTATTGGCTCTGGCATGAAGGGTACGGTTGGTGTAGCCGCCAAAGTGTTTTCTGCCGCACAAAAACGGAAAGTCAATGTAATGATGATAGCACAGGGATCATCAGAACTTAATCTAGCATTTGTTGTAAAGGATTCCGATTGTAAGTCTGTTCTAGAATCACTTCATGAAGAATTTCAGTTGGATAAAATCAACTAAATGCTGAAAGAGATAAATTAATTGTAAATCCAGCAATGGTATGGTAGGAAAATTATACGTAGTTGGTGTAGGTCCTGGCCATCATGATCACATGACTTTTCGTGCAAAACAAGTAATTGAAGAAAGTGACACCATCGTTGGTTATTCCACGTACGTAAATTTGGTTGAAGATCTAATTGATGGAAAAGATGTTTACAAATATGACATGACACAAGAGGTTGAACGAGCACAGCAATGCATCAAATCTGCTACTGATGGAAAAATTGTGTCACTAGTTTCTAGCGGTGATCCTGGTATCTACGGTATGGCAGGACTAATTTTTGAGATACTTGCAGAATCTGGTTGGGATCCTAAAACAGGATTGCAAGTAGAGATAGTACCAGGAGTTTCCGCACTGAATTCTTGTGCGTCATTAATTGGTTCCCCATTGATGACGGATTTCGCAGTGGTAAGCATGAGTGATCTTCTTGTTCCTTGGGAAGTAATTGTCAAGCGAGTAGAAGCGGCAGCTAAGGGTGATTATGTTATAGTAATTTACAATCCTTCAAGCAAAAAAAGAATACACCAATTACAGGATACTAGAAAACTTTTGATGGAACATCGTTCCCCACAAACACCTGTAGCAATCATCAAAGGAGCATACAGAGAATCTCAATCCATAGTTATTACTGATCTGGAACATATGGAGGAATATGCTGACAAGCTAGGTATGATTAGCACTGTTATTGTCGGAAACTCATCAACCTACAACTTTAACGATCTGATGATTAATCCTAGAGGCTACAAATCAAAATACAGTCTTCAGGCAGAACAAAAAATACAGAACTAGTGCCTGAATGATCCACTTTATTTGAAACTAAATCCATACTAACAGAATATGGGTCTTTTTGGCAAAAAGGATAATGAGACAAAATGTAAGAAGTGTGATCTAGAGTTTTCTTCACCAGAGCGATTAGAACGTCATGCTGAGAAGGCGCATAGTCAGAGCTCAAAAACTCAGACCAAGAAGAATACATGGGGAATAACCAAAACCAAAAACGCAAAGAACCGAAACGTATCTTCCGGCTAAAGTTATCTTAGTTTAACATATTCATATGCACCAAGTTTATTATCGAAACAGTATTGTGTTTTCTGAAAACTCTTTCGGAATTCTGTTACTTGGGTTGCAATTTCTTTTGCATTTTTATTATCAATGACTATTTGTTTAATGAATGAAGCAATTTGTTGCATTTCTGATTCTTTCATTCCTAAACGTGTAACTTCAGAAGAACCAAGCCTGATTCCACCTGGATGCATGTAATGTCTTTTTGCCTTTAAATCGCCTGGAATTAATTGACGATTTACAATAATGTTAGCCTTTTCCAAATCAGCTTCAATTTTACCACCATCACCATAATCAAGCACATTTACAACAGTTTGGTGTGACTGTGTGTAACCCTTTTTTTCGCCCAAAACTTTGAAACCAGAATCATTTAGTGCTACAGCTAAAGCTTTTGCATTTTTAACGGTTTGAGTGGCATAATCATGCCCAAATTCTAAAGCCTCAGCAAATGTAATTGCCTTTCCAGCCATATGGTGAATATGATGAGAGCTAGTCAGTCCTGGGAATGTTGCTTTTTTTATTGCATCAGCATTTTTTTCAAATGCCAAAACAAGTCCGCCCTGCGGACCAAATAATGTTTTATGGGTACTCATCGTCATGGTATCCACTCCTTCTCTTAATGGATCCTGAAACTCACCACCAGCTATTAATCCTGCAACATGTGCAGCGTCATAGTTGATATGCATATCATAACTTTTCAGAAAGTCAGCTAACTCTTTTACTGGATGTGGAAAAAGAAACACAGAACCGCCAAACATGGCTATCTTCGGCAACCTATCTTGCTTTTTTAATTCTTCAACCTTTGTTTTTGTTTTTTCAACATCTATGTTCATCTCATCAGAATCAAATGCAAAAAACTCAATTTCCAAACCATGAACAAGTCCTGCGGTTCCCGAGTGTTCCTTCTTACCATGTGAGATGTGACCACCAGCTGGAATTGATGGGGCAATCATTACATCGCCCGGATTTGAAAAAGCTGAATAAATTGCTAGATTTGCAACAACTCCAGAAATTGGTCTCACATCTGCAAACTCTGATTTGAATAATTTTTTTGCCAGTTCCATACATTGACTCTCAACTTCATCAATGTAGGTACATCCCGCATAGACTCGCTCACCTGGCCAACCCTCCGCATATCTATTTCCAAAATCAGATATTATAGCCTCTCTTACAGCTGGACTTGGAATATTTTCACTAGCAATTAACGGAATTGAATCTTCGAACCATTTATTGTGTTTTTCAAGACTAGCAAAAACCTCATCATAAGCATCTTTATTCGAATTATTCGTCATGCTATCCACACTAATTTTCCCAATTAAAAAATACCTATTGATTCGAGGCGTGAAATTAAATAAGGTATAAAATAGGCAAAAGAAGTTTTTTGACATGGCAGTTCAAGCTTCAGGGGCAAACATGCCAGTTGTTTTGCTCAAAGACGGCGCTTCTCAAACTAAAGGTAGGGAAGCACAGAAAAACAATATTTCTGCAGCGAAAATCATTGCCGATATAGTACATACTAGTTTGGGTCCAAGAGGTATGGACAAAATGCTTGTTGACTCGCTAGGAGATGTTACAATTACAAACGATGGTGCTACCATTCTAAAAGAAATTGACGTTCAACATCCAGCTGCAAAAATGCTAGTTGAAATTGCAAAATCAACTGACAACGAAGTTGGTGATGGCACTACTTCAGCTGTGGTTCTGGCAGGAGCCCTATTAGAACAAGCTGAATCGCTTTTACTACAAGAAGTTCATCCTACAGTAATTGTTGATGGATATAGAAAGGCGGCAAACAAAGCTAAACAATACATCAAAGATATTGCCGATCAAGTTGCTTCTGATGACAAGTCAACTCTATCAAAGATCGCAAAAACATCCATGCAAACAAAACTGGTAAGAAAAGATTCTGACAAGCTTTCTGACATTGTTGTAAAATCTGCATTAGCTGTTGCAGAAAAAAGTGGAAGTAGTTATACTGTAGATATAGATGACATTAAAGTAGAAAAGAAATCAGGCGGCTCAATTGCAGATTCATCAATTTTACAGGGAATTGTTCTTGATAAGGAGGTAGTTCATTCAGGAATGCCAAAAAAAATAACCAGCGCAAAAATTGCTCTTATTAACACTGCATTAGAAATTAGCAAGACGGAGACTGACGCTAAAATAAATATTTCAAATCCACAACAAATGAAATCATTCCTAGACGAAGAAAGCAAAATGCTTGAAAGAATGGTCGACAAGGTAGTTGGTTCTGGTGCATCAGTGGTATTTTGTCAAAAAGGAATAGACGACATGTCACAACATTATCTGTCCAAGGCAGGAATACTTGCTGTCAGGAGAGTAAAGGAAAGCGACTTGACAAAACTTGCTAAGGCAACTGGCGGAAGGATTGTAACAAATCTTGATGATCTATTTGAAAAGGATTTAGGTGCTGCAGATTTAGTTGAGGAAAGAAAAATTGAAGAAGACAGATGGGTCTTTGTAGAAGGATGCAAACATCCAAAATCTGTAACCATTTTACTAAGAGCTGGCTCACAAAGAGTTGTAGATGAGGTTGAGAGATCAGTTCATGATGCGATTATGGTAGTGAAAGACGTTATGGAATTACCATCAATTGTAGCAGGTGGCGGAGCTCCTGAAACATTTGCAGCAACTAAAATTAGAAGCTGGGCAAAATCACTTGAAGGACGTGAGCAGCTTGCGGCTGAAAAATTTGCAGAAGCTCTAGAGGCCATTCCGCTTTCACTAAGTGAGAATGCAGGTATGGACCCAATTGATACACTTGCCTCACTCCGTTCAAAACAGCTAGGCGGTAACAAATGGACGGGGATTGATGTGATGAAAGGAAAAGTTGTAGACTTGAAATCAAGTGATATTGTTGAACCTTTAGCAGTTAAACACCAAATCATTTCAGCAGCAGCTGAGGCGGCATGTATGATTTTACGTATTGATGATGTTATTGCGACTGCAAAATCAGCTGGACCACCACCAGGCGCAGAAGGTGGAATGCCACCTGGTATGGGTGGTATGGGTGGAATGCCACCTGGTATGGGTGGAATGCCTGATATGGGCGGAATGATGTAGTTTCATTAGATTATTAGAAAAACTTTAGAAAGATATTCTTTGATTGTTAACCGGGGTAGATTAAATGACTAAATGGGCACGCATGAGGAGGAGAAAGGAAAAAAGAAGAATAGAACAAGAACCAACAGACTCTGTCTCTGAAGTAAATGAAATAAAACCAACTGAACAAAAAAAAATTCCTGATAAAATAAAACACTCTCAAAAAACCCAAAAACTTGAGACTACTCAAACTTCTAAATCAAATCCAATTCTGGCTCAAATTCCTAGATACGTCTACTTAGTAGCGATCTTTGCGTTACTTTCTGGAGTTTTCTTTCCACTAATCACAACTGGAGCCGATGCCGCTTTTAGCTTTGTTATCGGAGGGACAGCAATGTTGTTTCTAGGATTAGCAGGAGGCATACTAATTTTCAAAGCTACGACATCTAACAAAAGACAAGGACTTCTTCTTGCTGTTGGATTCGTATTAATTGCAATATCATTAGCATTGATTTTTCTGATTCAGGATTGGTGGAAGCTAGAATTCATCCGAGGTTAGACATCAAAGTATAGATAAAATTCATGAGGATGCGGTCTGATAGATATCTCACGCTGATCTTTTCTTTCCAGCTCAATAATTCTATCAATTACATTATCAGCAAAAATAGGGTTAAGAAAACTTCTGTCGCTCTCAAGTTCGTCTAATGCGACACCTAAATTAGCTGGTAAAACCCCAATGCCACGCTTTTTTCTTTCTGTCCTAGACATTTTGTAAATGTCTTCATGTATTGGATCTCCAGGGTCTGTTTTCTTTTTTATTCCATCTAGACCTGCAGATAGAACAGCAGAAAATACAAGATATGGATTAGACGATGGATCAGGAACTCTATATTCCAGTCTCTTAAGATGAGCATATTTTTCTCCTTTAAAATGTCCTGGAATTCTTATCGTAGCGGATCTGTTTGCAGTACTCCATGCAATGTAAACTGGGGCTTCGTATCCTGGCACAAGCCTATGGTATGAGTTTGTTGTTGGATTTGTAATGGCAGCCAATGCCTTAGCATGGTCCATAACTCCGCCACAAAAATAACGTCCTGCCTGGCTCAATTCAATTGGGTCATCCTTATCGTAAAATGCATTTTTCCCAGATTTCCAAAGGCTGACGTTAGTATGCATTCCTGAACCAGAGTCCATCGATATTGGTTTAGGCATCATGGTAGCAATTTTACCATGTTCTTTAGCAATATTTCGTGCAACATATTTGTAAGATTGAGCACTGTCAGCAGCATTTGTCATTTTATCATAGCTGATATCAATCTCACATTGACCAGCAGTAGCCACCTCATGATGATGGTTATCACATAAAATCCCAAAATTTTCATTCAATACTTCTACACAGTCATTTCTATACCCAGTTAGCGTATCTGAAGGAGTACTAGGATAGTAACCTTCTTGCAAACCCATTGGATAACCAGTACCTTCTTGGCTCCAAGGTGCTTCGTTTGACTCGATTGAGTAGGATTGTCCCTTGTATGGAGTCAACACATCCCAATGAATTTTATCAAAAACAAAGAATTCTACTTCTGGACCCCAAAAGCTTTCATCAAATCCTTGCGACTTCAAATGCTCTTCACCTTTTTGGCATATTCCCCTAGGATCTGTGTCCAGCCTGCCCCGGCCTGCACCACGATAGATATCACACAACATTCTAGCAGATTTTTTATCAGTCATCCACGGAATTACAGCAAACGTATTTGGGTCTGGCTTTAAAATCAGATCAGAATCGTCAATACTAGTAAATCCTACAATGGAAGAACCATCTAGTTTTGGAAGACCATCTTCCATCTGGTCAGATGTGAATGTATTAGATGAAATTGTGGTATGATGAAAACGACCAGGCAAACTGGTAAACTGCAGATCGATAAATTTTATTTTTTCTTGCTTAATTTTAGAGAATACATCATCAGCGGAATATTCTATTCTAGTTGGCTTACCACCAATGACTTTATATGGCAATTTCTTTTCTTCAACAGAACAAAAATAACCCCGTGATTTAAGGATTATTAGATGCGTTTCGATGTCACAACAAAATGAAATTAACATAAATTATCTTCATAGATTGGCCTTACAGGAATTGGAGAGTGATGCAATTCAAGAAACTAATTCAGATCTTTACAATTCTATCTCAAAACTTCTTAAAAACTTGAAAGATAAGAAACATGATGGAATAGAAGAAAAACTCAATCAGGTTATGATAGAAATGATAACTGAGACGACATCAACACTATTGAAATTAAGATTAGAAAAGGCTACTTTGGGAAATTCAAATACATCTGTTTTACTTGATGAAGAAAAATACATTCTTGATTCTAAAGCAGAAATGACAGAAAGAATGGAAACCATTCTATCTGGGATCTTAAAGGGCGAGCCACATAATTTAGACACTCAATAGGCAGGAAGATATTATGTCCCACCCCGGCTCTGTTGATATAATCGATTTTGTTTTATTAACAATTTATCCAGTTGGTGCATTATTTATCATTGAGATTTTCAGCAGGGCTATTAGCAAGATATCGAGACCTGTCCCTTCATGGGTTAAACTGTCAGTACAGGGGGTAACGATGGTTGGATTTACTGTAGCCTACATTGGCTTTATGCCATTTTTTACAAATACAGATAAAGCCCATAACGTCGAACCACACCTCATCACAGCACTTTGTTTACTTGCACTAGCAGGCGCTCTATTTTTTCAGGCAAGACGGGCAAAGATCAATCCAGAAAAATCAATCTATTAACTAGCCAAACCTGCCAAACATTTTACGAAACTTGTTCTTTTTTCCAGTTCCACCATCACGGATAATTTTTCGTTTCTCTCCAAATCGTTTTGCTCTGAGCTGAGAAAGCTTCACACACCGGTGATCCTCCGGCAGCCTATGTTCGGAGCAGAAAGGATCCTTACAATAATTACATTCAAACGGCATGTCTGTCATATCTCCACAATAAGCACACTTTTCCTCTAACATGGCTAGATATTTCGTTTTTTCTTAATAAATTAGTACCATTTTAGTTTTGAAAACACATTTACCATGTTTATTGAAATTACCTGTAATGTCGATAGAAGGCAAAGTTGCTATTATTACAGGAGCAAGCAGTGGTATTGGTTATGCAACAGCATTAGTATTATCCAAGGCTGGAGCAAAGGTTGCAATAGGAGCTAGACGAACTGATAAGTTAGAACAACTAGAAAATGAAATTAAAAAAAATGGTGGTGAGGCACTAGCACAAAAACTTGATGTTACAAAAAAAACTGATTGTGATGCATTTGTTGAACAGGTAGTAAAAAAATGGGGAACTGTTGATATTTTGGTAAACAATGCCGGCCTGATGCCGCTTAGTTTTATAAAAAATCTCAAAATTGATGAGTGGGAACAGATGATTGATGTAAACATCAAGGGAGTGCTTTTTTGTACTGCAGCAGTTATTCCCCATTTGAAGGAAAAAAAATCAGGTCACATAGTTAACATCTCATCGGTAGCAGGAAGAGTTGTATTTCCTTCTGGGAGCGTATATTGTGCAACAAAACATGCTGTTACTGCTTTGAGTGAGGGTTTAAGGCAGGAATTTAGTACACGTTCAAACATTAGAGTTACATGTATTGAACCAGGAGTGGTTGAAACCGAATTACTAAATACAATAACTGATGATTCTCTACAAAGTTTTGTTGAAGCTGCAAAAAAGACACAGAGTTTAAGAGCTGAAGATATTGCGAATGCAATTTTATTTGCACTACAATCACCAGAACACATGAATGTCAATGAAGTTCTAGTAAGACCTACTTCTCAAGAACGATAAAACCCAAAACTATCAGACGGTTTAATAATTTCACGATTAGTGCCTAAAGCAGGGATCGTCGTCTAGATTGGCTATGATACCAGCCTGGGGTGCTGGAGGTCGCAGGTTCAAATCCTGCCGGTCCCATCATAATTTTAAAACAGATAACAAATTATCAAAACTATCTCTAGTTTCTTCTCGTTTGTATCTACGTAGGGCTGTAATCAACTTCTGTTTTTTCGGAATTTTATGTATATGACCTATAATTTTTGCAATACCAGATCCTATGCATAGTGCTTGAGTTGCGGATGTAACATTTGAAACTTTTCTATTCATACTAGAACTTTCAAAATCAATAATGGTAGTTTTCTTGCCAATAATCACGTGTTTTGATAGGTTACTTAATTCACCATGATCCAAACCTATCCTGTCAAGACTATAGCAATCTTCTAGAATTTTTTTCATTGTTTTTTTGAGGAGTGAGGAATTGCCTTTCTTTAATTCAACAACCCAGTCAGCAATTTTTTCACCGTCAAGATACTCCATTACAAGAAAATTTTTACTAAAGCATACTAATTTTGGTCCTATCTTGTAGTCATTTATTATCTCAAGTAACTCTGCCTCTTTTTTCAGATTTTTTCTAGGAGAGTCATTTCGTCTTATTTTCACAGCAACTTTTTTTCTTCCTATTTTACCTAAAACTACAATCCCAACGTATCCCTTTCCTAATATGCTGATAGTGCCTATTTCCAACTTGCCTTGGAACGAAATGCTTTCTACACCAAGATCTTCTAACTCATTTATTCGTGATTTTATCTGTGCTTTGGTTCCCCTTGGGTAAACCAAAATGTCTGAATATGGTGGTTCAGTTATTTTTCTAATTTGCACGAAAGACTGTTTCATCTGTTATAGCAATATCTGTAATTGCTTCTTTAATGGATTTTGTGGAAACTTTGCTTGCGTCGATAACTTTTACACCGCTTTTGAAATCCTTCTCAAGACCTCTAGGTATACCAGAGTTTTTGAGATTATTTTTCAAGACATCACGTAAAAATAATTTCACATCATCATGTTTTCTTTTCTGTAATGATTGTATCCTACCATCATCGTTGATCCACATAAGCTGGCTTTTTTTGCGGTTAGCTGAAATGAATTTTTTACAATGCTCTTTACTAGAGATTTCTGGCCCGCTTCGAACCAAACTACTTTCAATTTTTTTTGTATGTAGTAAGAAGATTAACGCCGCATTTCCATTCTCATCCTTTACCGCCGAATTTCTTAAAACAGAAAATCCGCCTAACTCTAACTGAGTTTTTAGCGCATTTGATGCACGTTTTATTTGACCCCAAATAATGTCGTCACTTCTGGCTTTAAACCTGAATTGTGTTACTATGATTTTATCAGTGTTTTTCACACTACGTTTAGAAGTTGGCTTTTTAAAAAATTTCTTGGAGGGTTTTTTCAAGAACTCCCTGCTTGCTAAGACAAACTTTCCTAAATTATCTACTGAAATTGCAGTTCCAAGGTTCCTGTTGCTGTCAACCGGATCAATTATCACTACATACGAATCAAATTTTTTTCCAGATTTTCCAATGACTTGTCCTTTCTTCAACTCTGAGATTTTTTTAATTGTTTTTTCAAAACTACCAAAGTAGGAAATTAATACCTCTGAGACATAACCACTAAATCCTTCCTTGGCTATTTCAGCTCCGTATACACCTATGTGATGA
This sequence comes from uncultured marine group I thaumarchaeote, assembly GCA_902590655.1. GTDB lineage: Archaea > Thermoproteota > Nitrososphaeria > Nitrososphaerales > Nitrosopumilaceae > Nitrosopelagicus. The sequence goes on along the minus strand of CACIXQ010000001.1, from coordinate 35,288 downwards.
AAGAATTTCTTGAGGATTCTTACTTCTCCTTTCATAGAATCGGATAACTTTTGGGACATGAATTTTGTATGATAGATCGATCTGTCTGTAGCACTCTGCCATTCTCCTTTGTTGACATCATAGCATGGAACGATGTTTACCTTAGTTCCATCAATCACCGCTTCTACAAATGGATGTTCTGCATATCTAGTGTATGGTTTGTATTTCTTTAAAGACTGAAAGCCTATCTTTGTTCCAAGATCTGTAAAATTACTTTCAGATGTTTTTTTATTGAATTTAACAAAAATATCGATATCAGCTTTCTCTGCTAGCCATGTACCTTTAGCATATGAACCACCCAACTCAAATCCAACTACCTGTGGATGTTTTTCTATTGTCTGTCCAATTAAATTGCAGGCTTTCTTAGCTATACGCATCTTTTGTTCCTGCAATTTTTTTGGCGGTGTTGCTTCTTTTTTTGCAGAGTTTAAGATTGATTTCATTGCTTTCCTTTCACAACCAACAGATCTGTATAAATTGGTCCATTAGGCGTGAGTTCACTTTTCTTTAATTTAATTTCTGAGATTTCTTGCTTCCCAAAAGAATATGATGAGTATTTTCCTAATTTATCTGCGAGACCCTCAATCTTGTTTTTTACTCTAAATATGGTTACATGTGGTTTGAATTTTTTATCTGGATTAAAACCAAGATCCGATAATTTAGCATGCACCGTTTCCGCTAGTTTTTCAAGTTCGTTGATACCGTCATTAGCTCCAATCCAGATTACTCGTGGGGAGTTTGGTTTAGGGAAAGCTCCAATGCCAGTAAAAGTTATTGAAAATGTAGAAAATTCTATACCAATCAATGCGTCAGAAATTTTTCCAACCATCTCTTCTGAAACTTCTCCTAAGAACTGCACAGTAAAATGCATGTTATGGAGTTCTATCGGTTTAGCTTTGATGTTTAACTCAGATTGGACTTGATGAATGGAATTCAAAACATTTTTGTTATTTACTTCAATAGCAACAAACGTTCGCATTCCGGTAACTTCATAGACTCGGGTTGGTAAATAATTTTATCTTGTCTAAACTAATAGTCTGTCTCACAGGCATGCCAGGCTCTGGCAAATCAACCATTGTATCTGCATTGAAGACCAAAGGATTTGAGGCTTTGAATTTAGGCGATGGAGTTCGTGCTGAGGCAAAAAGGCGTAATCTAGAACCAACTGGTGATAATTTAGGCAAATTAATGTTAGAATTACGTGAGAAAAATGGACCAGGCGCTATTGCTGCTCTGCTTACTGAACCAATAAAAAATTCTCAATCTAAAGTAATCATTATTGATGGTGTAAGATCAACTGCAGAAATTGAAGTTTTAAAGAATGTTGGCTCTGTAAAACTATTATCAATAGAGGCGACAGCTGATACTCGCTACAAGTTTTTGAGCTCCCGTGGACGTTCAGACGATCCTGCAACAAGGGAAAAATTTGAAGAGCGTGACAATAGGGAGTTGGGCGTTGGAATTGGTGAATCAATAGCAATAGCTGATGAAACTATTTCTAATAGTGATATTACACTAGATGAACTTACTCAACTAGCAAGCAAGACAATTGAAAAATGGATTGAAATTTGAGATCTCTAAATGTAGATTGTAAAATATCTGTTTATTGTAACATAAATGAATCAGAAGATGTGAATAAGGTAAAAACAGCCATATCAAATATTCTAACTGATATGGATGAAACAACAGATGATAGTTCTTTTGTTGCAAATTCAAGCAACTATGAATCTTTAACCAAGATCTATGAAGCTATGAGAACAAGAAAGACCAAAACTGCATATCGCCGTCACCTAATGCGTAACATGACAGAAGACTCTACCTGGTTTTATCTTAACAAACAAGCTGCTTTTGCAAATGCTGTTGTATTGTGTGATGATGAAAGTGAATCACCACTGGGTCCAATCAAAATAGTATTACATTCAAAAAACATTGAAGATGTGATAGATTGGCTTGTATCTGATATTGAATAATAGGTATTTTTATTCAAACAATTTCAATTTTTAATTGATCCTTTGCAGCTACGACAGAATCATGAACAGTCTTTGCTTCGTCCAACAAAACCTTGTCATTTTTGTATCTTGCAGAAAAATGAGTTAAAATCAAGTTTGATACATTTGTGTTTTTTGCAAAAGTAGCAGCTTCTTTTGCAGTAGAATGACAAGACTCTACCGCCTTTTCTTTTAGTTCATCCGAAAAAGTGGAATCGAAAACAAGATAATCACAGTTTTCAAAAAACTCTTCTAGTTTTTTTGTAGGTCTCGTATCACCAGATATCCCAATTTTTTTCCCTGGTACGTTAGGTCCCATTACATCAGAAGGCTTTATCGATTTGTTTCCAATCACAACTTCATCTCCCTGCTGTAATTGATGCCATAATTCTCCCTTTGGGATTCCAAACGAATTAGCCTTTTCAGGATAAAACGTTCCAGGCTTTTCTTTTTCCTCAAAAAGGAAAGAAAATGTTGGCACAGAGTGTTCCGCTTCACAGGCATGAACCTGATATTTTTCTTCATCTACAACCGTTCCTTCATTTACTAGTGTTATTAGAACAGGAAATGATAAACCAAAATTCATAATTTTTGTATTGGCAGCAATCAATTCCTCAATACCCTTTGGACCATAAATCTCAATTGGCTCCGTTCTATTTTGCAAAGTCATTGTTTGCAAGAATCCCAAAATACCAATGCAATGGTCACCGTGTAAGTGTGTGACAAAGATTTTCATTTTTTTATTCCATCCTAGATTTGATTTTAAGTATGAAATTTGTGCACCCTCCCCAGCATCAAACATCAAAATTTCTCCATCTTTTACCAAACAAATGCATGTAGTAGAACGTTCAAGAGTAGGCTGCGCACCACCAGTTCCTAAGAAAATAAGTTCCATGATTTATCGAATTGAATCTGCTATCACACCTGATATGTCAACTTTTGAAGTGTTTCTAGGTATGGTATTTGTGCTTATAATGCGTGAGACTCCAGCATTTTTGATCTTCTTTTCTGCACCCTCTACAAACAATCCATGTGTACATGCCACAAAAACTCGTTTACATTTTTGTTTCTTTAGGAACTGAGTGGCCTTAACAATACTACCGCCTGTGCTTATTATGTCATCAACTAAAATCAAATCCTTTCCACGAACATCTACTTTGGAAGACTGGATCACTACCTTTCCAGTATTTCTATTTCTAGATTTCTTTAATGCAATAAAATCAGTATCTATCAGACTAGCAAATTTTTTTGCCCTTAAAGCTCCACCCATGTCTGGCGAAACAACCAAAGCATCTTTCAATTTCATCCTTTTGAAATATTTTGCAAGTTCTGGAATTGCGGAAATATTTTCTTTAGGAATTTTAAAATGATTTAATGCGATTTTACTGTGTATATCAACAACAACAATTTTTTGTGCACCAGCAGACTTAAGCATCCTTGCAACTATCGACATGGTGACTACTTCTCCACTTAGGAATTGTCTATCTTGCCTCGCATATCCCATGTATGGTATTATTGCATAGATCTTTGAGGATACCTTTCTAGCCTGAGAAATAATCGATAAAGCTTGTAAAAGATTTGTATCAACAGGCGGATATGTCGACTGTACCACCAATATTATACTATTTTTTTGTATGCGCCCGAATGTAATCTTACTTTCACCATCTGGGAAAACTCTTGTTTTTGCTTCTACATATGGAGCCTTTAGTTTCCTTGCAATTCGTTTTCCAAGATCCTTGGATGCATTTCCCGCAATAACAGCAAATTTGACCAATAATTCAACGCAATGAAACAGATTCTTAAGTCTTCAGAAAATACTAATCGCCTTCGCCACGAGACAAGTCACCAATTCCAAATTCATCTACAACTTGTTTTCTATTGGTTTCACGTTCAGCAATTTCCTTTTCTTCCCGTTTTTCGTCTCCCTGGTAAACCGTTCTAATTGGCCATGGAATTCTGATATCGTATTTTTTAAATTCTTCATACATTATTAGCCGCATTGTACTTTTCATTTTGAATTGTGCTCCGTATGATCTAACATATACCCAAATTGAAAAATCAAGAGAAGAGTCATTAAATTTGTTAAACCGGACAGTGGGCTGTTCTATATCCACATGAATATTCTTATCACATCCACAGCTTGGTTTGTTTTGGTCAAGGTACGGACAACGCTTCTGCACCGACACATGATTTCCCTTTGAATCTTTTACTTCAATTAGTGCGCGTTTCCCAATTTTAACCAAGATGGACGCGACTTGTTTTGGATCATTAAGATAGGATACGCCAACATCAACTATAGCTGGCACAAACTCTATTTCTTTTGTATAATTAATTATCTCAGCAGTAACCAACTGTCGTGTTGGAATAATGGCAAGTGATTCATTAAGTGCATGTCTTATGTAAGTAACTCTAGGAGTTATTCTATGTACGATTCCATTATAACCACTTGCTAACTGGATTCTATCTCCTTCAACAAACACTTTGTCTTTCCTAATTAGAATATACGCAAAATAATTTTCCAATGTTTCTTTTAGTGCTAAGCCAACTCCCAACGCTAGACCACCAGTAGCAGTGGCTAAAACAAAAAGATCAACACCCCACCATCCAACTACGCCAATAACAGAGGCAACAATAATTCCAACGGGAAGAATTTGCTTAGCTGTTTTTGGAACAAGCTCTTGTTGTAATTCAGCATGTCCCGCAGGTTTTGCTGCAGGAATTATTGGATCGTATCCACGTAGTCTTTTTTCTTCCCTCCATGTATCAATGGGATAGATTTCTTGGGGTTTTGCCCCTAGTGCAAGTTTCCTTCCTGTTTCGTTATTTCCACTTAAGCAGTTATTGAGATATTTCTGATATTTTTTCCTCTCCGCCTTCTTCCATTCTCCAAAAGGATATTCTACCAGCTTTTCATAACTTCCTATTGTAACCCCCTTACTTGTTCGATAATTTTCCAAAAAATTTATTCCATCTTTTGTTTGTAGATTTTTTTCAAATTCCTCCTTTGTCATATCCTCCGGGTGTGTCTTTGGTGGAATCCATTTGAATATTTTATAGAATAAATTATCTTCATCGTCTGCAAACCCTTTCATCTCCTTCCATTTTTCAAAGTCTTCCTTTTCGAGTTTTGTTTTTTCTGCTTTGTTCAGCACAATTGGCATTAGCTTAGCAACCGTGAATGCAACGACAAGTATGTTAATTGTATTTAATACTTTTACAAATTTTGAAATTGCGTCAGGATTTGCTACTGCCATTGACTGAGGACTGATTTCCGGTTGTATGAGCGCATTACAAACAGTAACTAATCCAATCAGAAACAAACCTAACAACGCAGAACGGACAACTCCTGACACGTGCGGTTTTGTGTAACTAAACTCTTGTCTGTCCCACAGCTTACCAAAGTGGTGGTAAATTATTGCAATGAATAACAAACCACCGCCGAGTATGGCTACCAAAATTTGGAGAGTGGTGTCAGCTAGAAACAACTCTGTAAAAGTTTGAAACTCTCCTGCGGAAAATTCACTAAGCTCCTCTACCATCTCCCCTGTTCACTAATCAAAAATTAGGCTGAATGTCAGAATTATACCAGTCAGTCAGTAGTTATTTAAGCAGCAATCAAAATTTTTTATAAATTCTTCATGCCTAGAAAACAAAAATTCACGCCTATTTTGCCCTTTTTTACCAAGATTTAACAATGGTATGTGATAAAATAAGTAATGACAGAACAGCAAGCGCTTTGGTCCGTGAACGAGACTAAATCGATTAAATCTTATACACTAACAAATTTTCGCACAATTCCACAAATTGAGCAAATGTCAGAAGAAGCTAAATTTGAAATGGAAGTTGTTGGAAACGTACTTCCTTTCAAGACCAATAACTACGTAGTTGAGCAGCTCATTGATTGGGACAACATTCCAAAGGATCCTATGTTTGTTCTAACATTTCCTCAAAAAGGCATGTTGATTCCTGAACATTATGATAAAATGGCAGCCACTCTAAAGAGTAGTGCAGATAAAAAAGAGATTCAAAGAGTTGCAAATGAAATCCGTTTAAAATTAAATCCGCATCCAGCTGGTCAGATGGAACTAAATGTTCCACAATTAAAGGATGGAACAAAACTTTATGGAATGCAACACAAGTATGATGAAACTTGTCTATTCTTTCCAAGCCAGAGCCAAACGTGCCATGCTTATTGTAGCTTTTGTTTTCGATGGCCACAGTTTGTCGGTATGGATGAGATGAAATTTGCGATGAAAGAAGGAGAACAGCTAGTACAATATCTGAAGGAGCATCCCGAAATATCTGATGTTTTATTCACAGGCGGAGATCCAATGATCATGAAGGCTAGCATGTTTTCTGTCTATATTGACGCCTTGCTTGATGCAAAATTACCTAACCTAAAGACAATTAGAATTGGAACCAAGGCTGTTTCTTACTGGCCATACAAATTTTTAACTGACTCTGATGCGGATGAAACTCTGAAAAATTTTGAAAAAATAGTAAAAAGCGGGACACATCTAGCAGTAATGGCACACTTTAATCATCTTGTTGAGCTCTCAACGGATCCAATAAAAGAAGCAATCAAACGTATAAGAAATACTGGTGCCCAAATCAGAACTCAGTCACCACTTTTAGCTCACATAAACGACGATGCAAACATGTGGGCAAAGATGTGGCAAAAACAGGTTTCGTTAGGTTGTATACCATACTACATGTTTGTTGTTCGTGATACTGGCGCTCAACACTATTTTGGAGTTTCTCTTGTAAAAGCAGAAGAGATCTTCCGAACAGCATTTAGACAGGTTAGTGGTCTGGCAAGGACTGTTAGAGGACCAAGCATGTCATCAACTCCAGGTAAAGTGCATGTACTTGGTGTGTCAGAAGTTAATGGGCAAAAAGTGATGGCACTACAGCTATTACAGGGTAGAGAATCAGAATGGGTCGGTAAACCATTCTTTGCTAAATATGATGAAAGTGCAATGTGGCTTGATGATTTGGAACCTGCATTTGGTGAAAAGTTCTTCTTTGAAGATGAGTTTGAAACAAAATACACGAAAGCAGGTTAGACTACTATAATTCCTTCTTGGATCAAATACTGAATTCCTTGAACAAATGCAGTATCATCAATTTGATCTGTTGCCCACCAACCCGCATTGTTCTTAATCCAAGCAGGAACCGTCTGTGAACCACTCTGCTCTGATGCTTCAGTGGGCGGAATAATCATAATTCCTTCTTGGATCAAATATTGAATTCCCTTCAGGAACGATGGGTCATCAATTTGATCTGTTGCCCACCAACCCGCATTGTTCTTAATCCAAGCAGGAATTGATATCTGTTCAATATCAGCTCTATCTACAACTATGTGGAAAGATGCATCAGCTAAATCACTTCCATTCAAATTTTCAAATTGCAAAGTAATTATTCCGGTAACATCATCTGGAATATTAAATTCTATTATGCTATGTCCAGAATCAACACTATTACCATTTGTTTGGAAAATTCTCTCGCCATCATGTAATATAGATAGGTCATAAGCAACAGAAACCTGCCTATCTATGAGGAATGCATCTAAAACCTCGAAGAAAAATGTAGCAGTTGAACCGGATTCTATATTTTTAGGTTCCCAGCTTAGATTTAGTTTGTATTGCGCATTTTCTGTCATTGTGGTAAGAGGTAAATTATCTGCAGATGGCATTATAGCAAAGTCCATTTTGTTGGGGAATCCATCTATTGATTTTGATATTTGTAGAAGATCATTTTGATTTAAAACTAGATGAACAAGTCTATTTACTGGTGAAAAATCATCAATTGTTAAAACACTTTCCTGCACATCAAATCCATTAACTCTGGCAGAAAAACTTTCCACCATTAAATCACCAAAAGTTTTTGGGATTATAATCTCCTGATGCATGGTAGAAGTTACTAAGATATTTTCCTCAGACCAATCAAATGGCATCGAATAAGTGATCATTTTTTTACTTTGATCATAGACAAAATCATCATTAATCAAATCATAATATGTGATAATACCAAGCTCCTGTTGACCAAAATTTATGTCATCAATATTGTATGATGTCTTATCCAAAAACGAAATACCTACATCATAATCCAGTGGAGGAGAAAGCACATTTGAGTAATCATCTCCTGTTGTTATAATCACCTTAAACTCGTACAATCCCCCTGAACTGAATACATTGCCTTTCACATTAACAACTTCACCACCATCAAACAGTGAACCAAAAAGATCAGAACCTGCCTCCTCAACAGTGATCTGATCAGATTCCGTTGTATGTAGTTTTAAAGTAAATGTACCATCATCCCTTTGACCTGTTACGTCAAACAGTACTTCATTTTGCTTAGTTAGCATAATAAAATATGTGACATTCTCGACATTAACACCAGTATCGGTTTCAAATAACGAGAAGATTATTTCTTTTGTATATTCATCCGGCCATGTATCGGATGATATTTCAAGTGAAACTAATTTTGAACCAAGCATTTCTGGCGGCATGATTTCATATCCTAATCCATGACCATATGATTCAGCAATGGAGGAAAATGATAGCATACAGGCGATCAGGCTAAAACAAAAAACCCATTCAATTTTCATACCAAAACGCATGGACATTACTATCAGCAATCAAATCTCTATAAATACAGACCTAACCTTTTAGTACATGGTTTATAAAGACTAACGAAATTAGATCGGGGAAGTGAAAACATGGTAAAAACTTCAAAAGCAAATTTGAAAGAGAAATGTCCTAGATGTGTCAAAGGCACATTGGTAACTGATCATGAATCTGGAGAAATGTTCTGCTCAAAATGTGGTTTTGTATTATCTGAAAAACTGCAAGAAGCTGGACCAGAATGGAGATCCTTTACTCAGGACGAACACGGCGATAGAGCCAGAGCTGGTGCTCCTACATCACTAACAATGCACGACATGGGTCTTGCAACCATCATTAATCCTACCAACAAGGATGCATCTGGTAAGCCCCTAACTACTACAATGAAAAGTACTATCGAGCGACTGAGAACTTGGGACAGTAGAAGCCAAGTTCACGAACCAGTAGATCGAAACTTTAGGCAGGCATTTAGTGAGCTGAATAGACTGAAAGACAAACTCGCTATATCTGATGCAGTGATAGAAAAAGCTGCATACATTTACAGAAAAGCGCTGGACAAAGGTCTAGTCAGAGGAAGATCCATCTCTGCACTAATGGCATCAGCACTATATGCTGCTTGTCGAGATACAGAAACTCCAAGAAATCTTAAGGATGTAGAACATGCTGCAAACATAAAACGAAAAGATATTGCAAGATGTTACAGACTTCTTATCAAAGAATTGGATCTAAAGATGCCAGTTACGGATTCTGTTCAGTGTGTAGCACGAATAGCAAGTAAGATAGGCATACAAGAAAAAACAAAAAGACACGCAATTAAGGTCCTAAAAACTGCACAACAAAACGAGATATCTGCGGGAAAGGATCCTATGGGTCTAGCAGCAGCAGCATTATACCTCGCATGTGTAAAAAATGGTGAAGATAAAACACAGAGAGATATTGCAGAGGCAGCCAATGTTACAGAAGTAACTATCAGAAATCGCTACAAGGGATTAAAAGATTCCCAATAATTTTTTATTTTTTCTCGTTAACAAAACCACCACTCTGACTTTCTGGAGGGGGAATATTTTTTGCACCACCTAAACCAATTGTGGTAATAATAACAGATGTTATGACAACGAAAAAGACAATTTGTGGATATGCTTCAGCATTTGGCAGACCCATCGACAGCGGAAATGTAGCCAATACTGCGGCTGCCAATCCACGAGGAATCATAACCGAGGTCACTTTTTTGTCAAGCCTGGAAAACCCTCTAACTAGGACTGATTTAGCAATGACTACTCTGCCTATGTAAATTGCTATTGCTGCTATGACTCCAAAAATTACATATTCTATTTGGGCAAAACTTGCTAGCAAACCTACAAAAACAAAGAAAAATGCTCTCACCAAGAAGGTCACTTGGCTATGTAACGAATTGTCTATTGTATCCTCTGGAAATTTGATTTTTAAAATTCGTGAGAAGTATGTCTTCTTTCCAAGCATTAATCCAAAAACGAGAGCGGTTAGTGCACCTGACTCGCCAAACGAGGTGGCCAAGAAAAATAGCATGAAGACCATTCCGATTGTTAGCATGTAGCTATGTTGTGCATTCTTCAGTTTTGATATCACAAACATCCAGGGAATGCCAACTCCAAGACCTAGCACAAGACCAACCATCACTGCCTTTCCAATCGTTACTCCTAACAGGTCAAGACTAAATTCTCCAGATAATGCTGCCTCGAACAAAACGAATGCAATAATTACTGCAAAAATATCAGTCAGTGCGGACTCGAAGCTTAGCATAGATTTGGCATCTTCGGATATGTGGATCTTTTTCACAAGACCGAAGACGATGATAGAACTACTACCTCCAACTATCGTTCCTAGCAAAATACTGTCTATCCACTCCCATCCCAAACCATAATGTGCAAGTCCAGCAACAATTCCAACCGAAACTGCAAAGCCGACAATTACTAGAATTATAGCAAAATGTGCGGTCTTCAAAACTTTGCCAATATGGAGATTCAAGCCACCATCAAACATGATAATAATCAAAGCTACAGCGGCAAAGTAAGGAACAATTTCAAGTACAGCTTCAGGTTGGATTATTCCCAAAATTGGTCCAATAATGATTCCTAAAACCATCAAAAACAAGATATCTGGAATTCCTGTCCTTTTGAAAAATGCCTCACCCAATACACCCAATATTATTACAACACTGGCGGCAAGGAGCAAAATTGGTGCTGAGGCAACCAGCGAATCTCCAAATGTTAAATCAGCTATAACACTCTGCAAATTTGTAACGCCTTCTAGAAGGAAATTTGAGCCAAATTGCTCAGGATTACCTTCAGGAATAGGATTTTCTTCAAAATATTTTCCAAGTATGTCTCTTACATTAGAACCAGCAAATTCGCTTGTGTTAATCCCAGGGAAAACCTCATCTCTGAAAAAAGAGACAAAACTATCTAGCAAAGCAAAGAACATCAAATTCATTATAATTATCCCCTTTTGGTCCGTAAAATAACGATTAGGTCATATACAAATTATAAGACAGCTTGCAAATTTTGAATAGTTGAGCGCTACAGAGACTCTCAGAAATGATCATAAACAAATCAAAAGGTTAGACAAGATTATTGTAAAATCCTATTCTGTTCTTAATGCTGGAAAAACTATCCCATTCCCTGATTTAGAGAAGATCAGTATCATCATCCCAGATTTTCTGGATTCGATCCATTATTCCAGAGAAGAGGATTCATACTTTCCATGCGTTGCCAGTTATGACCATCTCAAAAAAGAGATTCGGGCATTATTGATAGAACACGAATTTAGTAGAAATATCGCATTCAAAATCACACATCACCTAAAACGATGGAAAAATGGAGAAGACTCTAGCGAGCCTGTGGCACGATTCTTGAAAACTTACTCAATTTATCTGAACGACCATTTATCAAAGGAAGAGGATTTTTTCGAGAAAGCAGAAAAGGAGATTCTTTCAAAAGAAGAAGAAAAGGAGATGTTTGAGCAATTTCAGTCAGATATGGCAATTACCCAAAAAATAGAATCTATTGTAAAAGAACTAGATTATTTGGAAAATCAGCCTTGGTTCAAAAATTAGTTATGTTGTTAATTCTGGCTTCAAAGTCCATGCAATACCAAGTACTACAAAAGGAATTGAGATAAAACCAATAATAGGCAATATAGTGAATGCTTGATCCAGACCAATATCACCAGTAAATAGCCAAGGCAAAGGCAGTGTAATTACAAACCAGATTATTGCCATAACGATAATAATATTTCGTCTTTGCTTTTTCTTGTTATTTGCCAATTATCTCACTTTTCATTATTTCAAAGGCTATTTCTATTTTATCGCGATAGCGATATACTTACTGAGCCTTTCAGATTTCCATTCGGATTGACGAAAATCTTAACCTGCTGTGATTCATCAATTTTGAGCATGTTATCATTACTCAAATAATCCCAAGTATACCATGATGATATTCCATTATCAATCAGGGTTCCCTCTAACTCGAAATGATTATCCATTAGAACAACACCGGATTCTGTGAGTAATTTTATTGATAGTTTTTGCGGGCTGTCACCATTTGGTACAAATCTGAATTTGTAGACTCCTTTTTCAATTTGGAACATTTCAGAATAAACTCCATTTTCATATAATGACGAATCAGCCAAACGGATATGGAAAACGTCAGAATCATCAATTTTGAGATTTTCTGGATTATCCGGATTTATCTGGGCTCCAACAAATACCACCCCTATGATGGCTGCGAGGATAATACCACCAATTATGGGCTTTTTACTCACAGGACTTGTGCTGTTTACTAGTAAATTTAGTCATCGAAATTTCATGTACTGTTAACCATTATTCACACCTGAAATTAATAATCAATTTCGAAATCATGCCATATGGCTTCACTATCAAGCAGGTGGTCAAAACCACAGAAACCAGGCATATCTGAAAGATTAAACAGTGTAATCAAACCAAAGGGTGCCTTAAAACCACGCATTGAAACAGCCATTAAAAAATTGCAAATGCAAGTTGCAAAATTAGATAACATGCTATCATCATTAGATAGTAGAAACGAGAAAATTTTTCATAGAATAGTCGAAGCTACACAACAGCACGATACTCATACTGCTAAAACCTTATCAAAAGAATTAGCCGAAGTTCGCAAAGTACGTCGTGTTCTAGGAAATGCACGAATGGCTATCGAACAAATAGAATTACGATTAACAACATTCCATGACTTGGGAGACACAGTAGTAACTGTAATGCCAACCATCGGATTAATGAAGAACATGAAAACGTCACTAGCCAAATTCATGCCAGGTGCAGACCAAGAACTCAACAACATGGCAGAGATGTTAGGTGGCTTGATGACAGAAACCTTCCACAGCACAGATGCCTCATTTGGCACTGATGCGGTCATGAATTCAGAATCAGAAAAAATATTGCAAGAAGCTTCTGCAGTTGCAGAACAGCAATCTGGAGATAGATTCCCATCTATACCAAATGAAGTATCGCAGGCTTCTTCACAATCTCGTTTTATGTAAGTGATTTTAGATGCTACGAAATTGGTTCAAAACTCCAGAGAAACATCATGAGCCAGTTTGTACAAGCTGTGGTTCTATGATTGCTACAGATGATATATTCTGTACAAATTGTGGAGAAAAACGACAGATAAAAGAATCAGTATTTTCCTAACCTTTAGAAGATTTAAAACTACTAATTCTACTGGCTTCGTCAGCTACTACTTTATCAATTTCTGTAATCTTATCACGTAAGCTATAAACAATATTACCTACTTCATCTGCATCCTTTTCTACTTCAGAACGCTTTCTGGTTAATTCCTGCAAACCATCATTTTCTTCCTGTATGAATTGATTTATCTTCGTAAGCTTTTCCTTCAAATTCTTAATATCAACAGATTCATCTTCAATGCTTTTTTGTAGGTTTGCTCGTTTTTCTCTTAACTCTTTAATCATCGAGCCAACATAGTCAATAGCCTCTCCCACTTTGTGTCGTTTATCCATCAACCCTTCTATTCCAAGCTGACTTTGTACTGCAGTACCAGTTTGTGAATATGATGTTGTTTCCTCAGTAGGTTCCGTAGAAGGTGTTGGTTCTGGCTCAGATTCAAAACTAGGTGTTTCTGTTGGTTCTGGCTCAGATTCAAAACTAGGTGTTTCTTCAGCTGTTCCACCAGAATTTTCATCTTTATCCTCATCCTTAAAAACGTCGAACAGACCCATTGATTCAATAAAATTATTCAGCAAGATAAAAGTTATGCCAAACCCCAAAATTCTTGGATTTTCGCCCCCGCAGAGAAAATACCAATTTTTAGCAGATTTTGACCACTCAAAACGTGTTCCGCTAGGCGTTCCGCTATGGCGTTTCAAAATGTTCCTCATAAACACCCCGATCCTATACTATGACATGTCAAAACAACAGTACAGATCCGAAATGGGAATCATGGGGGATATCCTAGATGTAACCATGGATGGAGGTCAAAGAGGGGTTATTGTATCTGCAATATCCCGAAAAGCAAACCTCTCTCACTATGCAGTATTAGACAAATGTGAGAAGCTAATCAATGCAGGTTTGATGCAATCGGAACGAAGCGATAGAAACAGACTTTTCAAGATTACCGAAAAAGGACTTGATTTTATCCAAGAATTCCAAAAGTTTCAAAATCTCATTGAATCCATGAATCTAAGGTATTAGGCTTTGAATTTGCAACAAATTGTTGCACAAAAGCATCAATCTCCGGGGGGGGAAATGCTTTTGGTGAGGAAGATGGATATCATCTCAACGATGGTAGGATTACCAATAGTTGTGATAGGTCTGGTGCTTATAGCACTAAGCACACCAATCCAGCAGTCCTTTGCGTCCAGCCGAACCCTTGATTTTACCATTTATCAGGATGGCTCAACACATGTTTTTTATGAATTAGATGTGGACCCACTAAAACTGGAAGTGCCAGTTGAGCTTTTTGGGAAAATGATAGAAAATATTACAATTGTTGATGAAGATGGACTTTTACTATCTAGTGAGATTGACCATAATTTAGCGTTAATAGAGACATTTGGTGCGTCACAAATCTCCATTGATTATGACACACAAGATTTAGTTTCAAAAACTGGAAAAATATGGACATTTTCTATTGATGCAGTTGAGCAATACTCCGTAGTAACACCAAAAAATTCAGTGATTATTGAAATGAGTAATTTTCCAATTAGCATGCAGGTAGAAAATGATCAGTCACGTCTGGTTTTCCCATCAGGTGAAACTAGCATTAGTTATTACATCAGCACATTAGCTTCTGCCCAGCCTGTACAACAAGCAGTTGAAGATAATGGAATTGATGACCAATTAATCTTGTATATAGGTGGCATCGCAGCTGCTGCAATTATTACTGCATTAGTTATTGCAAAAAGAAGATCCAGAACTGCCGAGTCAACTGAAATAATTAAAGATGAAGAATCCAAACCACAAATACCTGATCCAGAATCAATTTTCAAAGCAAAACAGGATCTAAGGGAAGATGATAAAGAAATAGTTAATTTCATAGCTGCAAACGGGGGGCAGGCCTATGAAAGTGAATTACGTAAGAAATTCCTTCAACCACGTACTACTATGTGGAGGGCTGTCAAGCGTCTCGAAAGGCAAGGAATTATAGAAATTGAGAAGAAAGATTTGCAGAACATTGTAAAGCTAAAAAGCAGCTTGGAGGATAATTCATGAACAAACCACTGATCCTTCTCTCATTGTTTTTGATTGCTACAATGTGTTTTGTTACCATGCCAAACTCAGCACATGCAGATTCTCAACTTGACGTACTGATAAAAATCACTCAAAACACACAAGCACAAATCAAAAAAGACATTGACCAAATGAACAATGCTCCACAAAAAATTCATGATTTCTATGATAGTGGTGCAAACCAAACATCTCTGTTGATTCAGGCTGTAGAAAATGAAGATGATGTCTCAGCAAAGCAGCATTTTATTGATGCTATGATTGCCTTCAAACAAGCTAGCTTGGCAATTTCTGAAAACCAGCCACAGGAAGTAATCGTGGATCATAGTCCAATAATTAACAAATACGCGACCAATATCCAGAAACTAAAGATCATATCAACAAAATTGAAAGCTGATATTGACTTTGAAAAGATAGATCATCTGCTTACTTTAGCCAAAGCAAATAATGCTCAAGGTAAGTTAGAACAAGCCAAAGATACACTTAATGAGGTTGCATCAGAAGGTAAGCAAATTCAGAAATTATTGCATGAAATTAGTGAGGAGAACAAAATTCTCAAGGCAAAACAGTTTGTTCAAAAGCATGCCGAGAGAATTCAGAATCTAATACTCCAAGCTAAGACATTTGGATTAGACAAGACTGCTAATGAATTGCAGCAATCTCAAATTCAACTTTTACAAGCCAATACCACCAATCAAATAAAACAACAATTCAAAATTATCATCATACATCAGCAAAAGGTTGAACATGTAAAAGAAGTAAGCCAGGCAGAGCTTTTGAGGCTACAATCATTAATCGAACCACTTGAAAATAAGGCTAAACGCCTAGCTGATGATCTTCAAGGAAATAATGCAGCAGCAAACCTACTCGATAATGCTTTCAATCTTATTGAGAAGACAAAACAGGACATACAAGATTTGCAATACATTTCTGGAAGAATTGACACAAAAAACCTTGATTTAACAATTGGTAAAAACATTGAAACAATCAAAGACTTGCTTATGAAAGTTGAAAAATTGATTTACACTTCATCATAAACTTCATATACAATTTTAGGAGCAGTTTCAATCATGGCATCGAAACAAATTACTGTTGGAATTGGGATTCCTATGATTATTACAGGTTTTTTAATTGCAATTTTCTGGGCACCTGTTGTTGGAGATGTTAAAGATACTGTTGAATTCATTGGGAGTTTAATTGGCATTATAGGCGTCATATTGTTCATAGCCGGATTGTTTTACACTAAACAACCAGTAGCCGCATGAATGTTAGAATTTTTGAAATTTTTACCTCTATTGAGGGAGAGGGAATACTTTATGGAACAAAGACATTATTTGTGAGACTTGCTGGATGTCCTTATTCATGTTTTTATTGTGATACACTAGATGCACTTCCGTTAGATTCCGGTAAAGAATATTCGATTACTGAAGCCTGTAATCTGATAGATAGAAATCTGCAAGATAACACTTTCAAAGTAAACTTTACTGGAGGTGAGCCTCTTATTCAATACGAGTCTGTCAGTGAGCTCGCAAAATATGTCAAAGCACAAGGCATACCAACGTATTTGGAATCTGCATGCTTTGATTCAAAAAAATTTCTGCATGTTTTACCATCAATTGATTTTGTTAAAATTGAGTTCAAAACAATAGATTCAGAATTTGTTGATCAACAACATCACCCTGAGCTTGTCAGAAATACACTAGAATGCCTTCAGGCAGCAATAGAAGCTAAAAAAACAACCTACATCAAGATGGTTGTGAGCTCAAAAACAGAGATAGCATCATTCAAAGATCTTTTGGATAAAATATTCAAGATTGCATCGAAGGAAAATATTGCTGGATTCATAATTCAGCCGACAACCAGCATTTCCGAACCAGCTTTGGAACAATTATTAGAATTTTATGACGCTGTCTATCCGTACTATAATGAAGTCAGAGTTGTACCACAACTGCATAAAATAATCTCAGCCCCATAATTCCTAAAATATTTGGTACTAACATGGATCACGCCATCTGGTATAAATAGCTCTTTACTTTTTTAATTTGTATTATCATGGATGAGGAAAGGATCAAGAAACTCATTAGAGAATTACTCATAGAAATAGGTGAGGACCCAACTCGGGAGGGATTGGCTAGAACACCAGAACGTATAGCAGATGCCTATAGAGAGATTTTCAGCGGATACGATTCTAATTCTGAATTATCTGTACAATTTTCCGAGGACTCTGAAGTCGTGGTAGTAAGAGACATTCAATTCTATTCAATGTGTGAGCACCACATGTTGCCATTCTTTGGGAAAATTCAATTAGCATATTCTCCAAGTGGAAGGGTTTTTGGGATTTCCAAATTGGTCAGATTAGTTGAAAAATATTCTAGAAGGCTCCAAATTCAAGAAAGATTGACAAAAAATATAGCTGATGAACTGTATTCTCATGGAGTTAAGGGAGTTGCTGTAATAGCAGAAGCTGAACATCTTTGCATGAAGATGAGGGGTGTGAAAAATAACGCATTTGTCTCCTCTGCTGCATTTAGAGGAATTTATGAGAATAAAGAAGAAAAAGAAAGTATTGTAAATACTATTAGAAAACCATCAAAAACATTTTTCACACAAAATTCCTGAAAAGATAAATAATCAATAGTTAGATTCGATTTGTGGTAGGACGCGATAATGCTCATATTCCAAAGGAATCTTGGCCAAGTTTTACGTGGTATCTCATAGAATTCGCCATAGTTTTTGCGGTGGCAAACCTAATCGCATTTCAAATAATACCAATGGCTGATGAGGTGATTGGACAGAAGAATCTTTTGTATTGTGAGCAGGTATCATGGTTGTCTAAATGTGCCCCAACTGAGGAAGAAGTGTCTGATCAAGGATTACTAAATTGGATATACTGGGGGATTGTAGGTGCAGTGTTTATTGGCTGGTATATAGTCATTAGAGGATTGATTATCAAAAAACCAATTCTAGGAAACCGATAATTATCTAAGATATACTGTTTTATCTTCAATTCCTGCTGCTACAAATGCAATCTTTCGGTTATTACAAGATTCACATTGACCACACTGTACTTTTCCATTTTTGTAACAACTCCAAGTGTTGAAAATTTTATCTCCTAAAATATCATAGCCTTTTTTCAATAATTGTTTCTTTGATAATTTTGCCTTGTATGGTGACCAAATTTGTATCCTTTTTCGAATTCCTGATTTAATTCCATCAATTTCGCCCTGATTAAATGAAGCCTCAATTTTTTTTGAAAAGGATGGCCTGCAATCCGGATAGTTTGTATCACCTGTGTGGGCGCCATATGCAACCAAAGAAGCATTTATTGAAAAAGCCCAAGCTGTTGCAATGGATAGGAAAATACCGTTTCTGATAGGCACTACAACTGAATAATTAAATTTACCAGGAATTTTTTTCTTTGAGCTTGTAAGCGCATTTGTATTTCCATACAATTTCTTCATGAAACTAATATCGACAATCTTATGATCTTTTAATCCAAAGATTCTTGCGAACGACTTTGCTGTTTTTATTTCTTGATTTGCTTTTTGTCCATATAGAAAAGAAATTCCATACAAATCATATTTTTGTTTCAAGTATGCACAGACACTGATAGAATCAATTCCTCCACTGAAAACCACTACGGCTTTTTTCATCTCAAACCCTAATCTTAGGACCTATACTAGGCTTACAGATAATTGTCTCACAATCTATCTTTGCAGAACTAAATCCCTTCTCCATGGATTTTGCAACTTTCTTTACGTTTTGAGATTTTTTACAGAAGGCTATCACAGATGGTCCAGCACCGCTTATTGTGACACCCAAAGCTCCTGCATCAAGCGCATTATTCTTTACCCTTGAAAAACCTGGAATCAAGTGTTTTCTAGCTGGTTCAACAATTACATCCTGAATAGATCTTCCAATGAGATCCGAGTCTTTGAGTAAAAATCCAGAAACAATGTTAGCGGCATTTGCGAGATTTTCTGTCAAGTCAGATAGTTTAACTGTCTTTGGAATTACGGCTCTTGAAACCTTTGTTTTTTTCTTTGGTACTTTTAATTTTGGAATGGCTACACACAAGACTAAATCTTTTGGTGGTTCTAACCTGATTACATCAAATGGTTTTGTTTTAACCACCACAAACCCACCAAGCAATGATGCGGCAACATTATCATAATGGATTGTTCCAGCGCTTGCCTTTTCTCCTATCCCAGCATACTTGACTAATGTTTTGTTATCTAATTTTAGATTAAACAATCTATTGCATGCCAATGCAGCCGCAGCAGCAGAAGCCGCACTACTTCCCATTCCAAATCCAGCTGGAACTCCTTTCTTAATTCTCATCTCAATTCCAGACTTTATCTTGAATTTTTGTTTCATTGATTTGATTACTAATCCAGCCGTGTTTTGTTGTGGATCTTTAGGTATATCATCTGCAGTTAGTATTCTGACTCCACGCCACGGTTTTTTTGTAAGTGTTATTTCGTCATGGAATGCATCTAGTGCTAAGCCAAATACATCAAAGCCAGGACCCAAATTTGCTGTTGACGATGGGGCCCGTACTTTAACACTTGTAACCATTAACCATCAACCTCGTTCGTCAGAATATCTTCTTTGATTGGCTTATATTTGAATGCATGAAAAATTCTTCGAATGAACTGGCGAATTGCAGTTATTCCTGCAACCATGATTCCCATCATCATCATCATCATTCAATTTGATATAAAATTAGAAGATGTTCTTGCCATAGGTGCATTACCATTCCTTGGAGCGTCATTAGCTATGATGGCAAAATTAGGACTACAAGGACTGAAATTAAGTTACATCGCAAGAACATTTCTTGGCCCTTTTGACTCTATCAAGAATTTAGCAGCTATGAGAGTTGGAAGTGAGTTCATTAAATTTACAACACCGATGTTCGTTGGTGCAGAATTTGCAGTGATTTATTATTTAACTAAAAAGAAAATTTCACCAGCGAAAGCATCATGGGTAGCAATTGTTGATATTGTCACAGAAGTTCTTGCTGGTGGTGTATTATCAATTCTTGCTGGAGTTTTTGCATTACTAAGTGGTGCTTATGTAGTTGCTACTATAGTTTTAGGAACTAGTATTGTTGTAACATCGATTTGGATTGTGCTGTTTTTTGTTTCGTCAAAGCATACGTTTCATGTACCAAAAGGATTAGCTGTATTAATGACAAAATTTGGAAAGGAACGTGGTGAGAAATCTCTAAAACAAACTAATGAATGGCTAGAAGAAGTATGTGCACTAAGCAGGGAAAATTTGAGTTCAAAGAAAACAAAAAAAGTCTTTGCTGTTGGTTTCCTAGTAGCTTTTGTTGCATGGATATTTTATGGAATTTCATTTTTGATAATAGCAAACAGTGTTGGATTTACTCTAGAATTGTTTGAATCTGTAATGGCTGTGATGGGTGCAAACGCAATTGGAAACCTGCCTATTACCGTAGGAGGTTCTGGTTTGGCAGAATTTGGAATTATAGCATATCTAAACAACTTGGATCCTTTTAATTTGGTAATACCAGAGGAAGGACTTGAATGGAATGCAGTAATAGGCTGGAGAATTGCAACATACTATGTTCCAATTGTAGTAACTTGGATTCTGTTGGTTAAGCTAGCACTTGGTAAGTATACAAGACCAGAAGCGGCACAGAATGAATGCCCAGTTTGTGGTAAGGCATTAAGCGATACTGAGTTTGCTAGTCATTTGGAAAATGAACATAAGCAAAATACACCATAAGGATGTAGAAAGCACTTTATTTTCCTTCAATAATTTGAAACTATGAATTTCAAGAATAAAGTGGTTGTAATCACAGGTGCGTCCAGTGGAATTGGTAAAGCATCAGCTATCAAATTTGCAAAAAAAAATGCTAAAGTTGTTTTGGTAGCAAGAAGAAAGGAAAAATTACTTCAAGTGGAGAAAGAGATTTCACAGTATGCAGATTCTACTTTGGTTTGTCAATGCGATGTTTCTAACAAATCAGAAGTTAAGGAGATGTCAGATACAATAATAGACACTTTCGGCCGAATTGATGTTTTAGTGAATAACGCAGGATTTGTTATTTATGGTAAAGTTTCAGAGCTTACAATTGAAGAAATAGAATCACAGATGGAAACAAACTACTTTGGGATGATCTACTGTACGAAGAATTTTCTTCCACATATGATTGAACAGAGACAAGGACATATCGTCAATGTTGCATCAGTTGGAGCCAGCTTTGGTGTTCCTGGTATCGCTTCATATTGCGCAACTAAATTTGCTATGCTAGGTTTTTCAGAGGGCTTAAAACACGAACTTCATGGAACAGGCGTGGATGTTACTGTAGTGAGTCCAATTATGGTGGATACTTCTTTGTTTGATCATCCATCATTTGAGAATTTTTCAAAGCAATCTACAATAACTACACTGAAACCTGAAACAGTAGCAAACGCAATTCTCAAGGCTGCAAACTCATCAAAACTGGAAATTGTTGTACCCTCACTCGCGAATGCCGCTATTTGGTCAAAACATAATTTCCCATTTTTAATAAATCCCATTATAGGTAACGCTTTTAGAAAACAACTGTCAAAAAGAAGTTCTAAAAAACAATCTTAAGATGTTTCATGCTCATCGATTATTTTCATTTCTTTTAATTCAAGTTTAATAATCGCATTCATCATTATTCCCTGCTCTTTCAGATATTCCACAGTTTTTTTGCTTAATGGAGCATTTAGCTCATCAAGCTTGAATTCACAAACTACACCTTTTTCCAAATCATTAAGCTTAATTTTTTTTGAAACAGAAAGCCCCTCCAAAATTGTAGTTCCAGAAACTGGTTCGTAAGTTTGGATGTCAACTTTGTTATCTGTTTCATTAATATCTAGAATATATCCAGATGCAGTAAGTTCTGTAGGTTTTCCAAATTTTGGCGATTCTAATTCTTTATTGATATCTTCAGGTATATCATTCTGTTTTTTCCCCATTTTATTTAAATCACATTTACTGTTTGTCTTTCTTGCTTTTTTGCCACCATTCTAAATAATCATATTGCTTGTCTTCCTTTGTAAATTCTCTTTGGTTAAGCTTCTGACGTATATCAGATATTTGTTCTCTAGTGGCGTAGAGTCCACATCTCTTACAGATGAAATGTTTTGTAGAAGGATCTAATTTCATAGGTATTTCTATATCATTTCCAATATCTCTGTCATCGGGAATGAGGTAACTTTCACCGTCTTCTTCTGCCTTTTCAGCTTTGATTTGATGTTCTTTTTTAATAGCTTTCTTTTCTCGCGCAACACATTCTGGGCAATTAGGCAATGCTCACCAGACTAAATTTTTTCCATAAAAGCGTTCCCAATAGGAATGATCGCATAACATTTTCTAAAAAACATGCCTAGTACGTGGATTATATCTTCATCCCGTTAAGGTCAGTTCGCCCATCGAACATACCACGTACCAGACTACCAAAAATTGTGAAGTTAAAACTATTTCTTTGTTTCTAGAATCTCTGATACAATTTTAGCAGCATTTTCTGCTCCATTTCCATCAAATTTTTTCGAAAATTCTTCCAATTTTTCTTCATATTTGTTATAGTTTTGTTTTATCCTTTGGATAGCCTTAATGACTTGTTTTTTATTCTCCGCCAAAACTCCTAACTGTTTTTCTTCTGCCCATTTGATTTGATTTGTATGTTCGTCATATATCGGCATGCCAATTATAGGCTTTGAGTTCATGCCCATCACTTCTCCCATTATTGTGTGAGAACCATTGATTACTGCGTATTTACATCCAGATAATACCGTCTGCATTTCTTGCTCCGTCAAAAAGCCTACATCAATTTGAATCCAATCAATCTTTTTTTCATATGCATCTTTAATTGAATATTTTTTTCCATCTTTTCCAACAACTCTATCAATAGATTTGTCATTCTTGGCATGCGAAATAATTCGTCTTTCGTTATTCATATCAGTTTCATGGAAAACTTCTTCGTATCTTTTACCAGTTCCATCATTTGTAGATTTATTTCCAGTTCTCATCCAATATCCAAAATCTGCCCCATCAACAATCTTTTCCAAATCAGTTTCTGGTGTATGATCAACCAATTTTCTACTTGAGAAGTGCCCAACATACGTAACCTTATCTTTGATATCATCAGGGAAATTCAAGTTGTATTCACAGATTGTATAAGGTGGTGCCGAATCTGCCACCAATATTCTTGTAGCCTTTGCAATTTGTTTTGATATAAAATATAGTCCAGGATAAAAATAACTTCTAGATTTCCACAGTTTAGGCATATACTGGTTTGTTACAAAGAGGCTAGGTATGCCCCTTTTCTTAGCCAATACGTTAGAGCCCATATCGCCATCATTTATCACAATATCAAATTTTTCCTTGTTGTAGAACTCCCTCTCTTTTTTCATGTAGTTTTTAACTTGATTTACCAACGAGTGATTATCTGCTACTGGAAAAAGTATGTTAAGTAGAGACCGCGAAACACTTGGACCAACCTTTCCATCTATGGGAGTTGGCATTAGAACTTCATGTACATTATTTTGTTTATCTGGAAATCTTTCAAGTAATTTTTTGTAAACCTCTCCCTTGCTAAAATAATGAGTATTAAATTCCTCATTGAGATATTTTGGTAATACTTTGTCAAGCCTCATCATTCGTGTGTAATGCCCATTTCCCCAAGGATAGATAAACTGCCCTATTTTTTTCATAAACCTTCACCCATCTAATCTTACTTCATCCAAAATCTCATGAACATTGTTAGGCCCAATTTTTACTGCGACAGTTTTTTTATTCATTATAGATTCATTAACAATTTTTTCAATTATTTTTGTAGGATGTTTTGAATTATGGAATTTTATATTACCTAGCTTCTTGATGTTACTGAGATATTTTTCTAATCCAATCTCTTTGGCGCTCTCAAACACATTATCATCTAAACCGGATAAAGGAAAATATGGAATTAGGTTTTTGTTGAATGCCTGACCTGTTAAGCTCTCAGAAAAATCAATTGGATAAATTAACGGGGATGTACTAAAAGAAATTCTTTTGTTCCCATTTGTAGATGCTATTCGGATCAATATTTTGGATGTGATTTCTGTTAGTAGGAGCCGTGCTAGTTTCTTATTGTTATCTATTTTATAAAAATCCAAATTTATTTTTGGTTTAACCGTTCTACGTATTATTTGATTAACAATTTTTACTAAATGTAAGAGCTCCGAATCTTTGTTATAACAAACGATAATCTTAACATCAAATCCTTGTTTAATGGTTTCAAGACATGATACAGCTGACAGTTCATCAAATATACAACAAATTATTTCCTCATTTTGTGAGTTGTTTGGAACTCCTCCGAGTCCTTTATCATAATAAATACAGATGTAGGCGTTTAGTTTTGTCAAACAAACGTAAAGTTTTCTATCATATTTTTTACTAGTACCAGGTTTAATTCCCATTCCCACAGTTTTTTCTATTACAGATGATGTAGCTGCAAGCTCAACATCTTTGGTTGTAAATCCTTTAGCATCTCCTTCTACCTGTAAAAGAAATCTTTCACCCTTAAGGAAGATATCTTTAGCAATTTTTGATATACCATTGACAATCGATTCAAAGTCATTACTAACTTGTTTTGCAATTGCTACTCCCTTTATTCCAAATAATGTGTTGATCGCTGATGATGCAAAAACTGGGTCATCTGCCTCGACTGTTATTATATCTCCCTCTTTTCTTATTTTACGAAATTTTTGATTTTGTATTCTGAGAACTTTTTTAATATTTGTTATAAGAGAACTAGCCTTATTTTTAGAAAATGTAGACGGAAATACTACGATTAAAACCTCATCTTTCATGTAGTATCACTACTCGTTTGTAATTTTAGAATTGTTATTGACTGGTATGAGTAATGATTATAAAACAAATCAAAAAATGATTTTTATGTCAAAATTTACCCCAGAGCAAGTAGCTGAACTAAACGACAAATTAAAAACTCCAGAGGAAGTATTGGCATGGGGTTTAGAGAATATACATCCTAAACTTGCATTAGCATCAAGTTTCGGTGCTGAAGATGTATGTGTAATTCATATGCTATCAAAAATTAATCCAGAGGCTAGAGTTTTTTCATTAGATACTGGGAGAATAAATCAGGAAACATACAACGTTATGGATGAAATCAGAAAAAAATACAACACTAAAATTGAAATTACTTTTCCTGACGCAACCGAAGTAATTGAGATGGTACAAAGTCATGGTATGAATTTATTCTATGAAAGTGCCGAAAATAGAAAATTATGTTGTGGTGTAAGAAAAGTACATCCTTTAAACAAAATGCTATCTACATTGGATGGTTGGATTACCGGTCTTAGAAGCGACCAAACCCAAAACAGACAAACATCTACAAAAATTGAAATTGACGAACAACATGATGGCATGATAAAGATTAATCCAATTCTTGATTGGAGTTGGGAACAGACAATGGGCTATATTAAAGAAAATGACATTCCTTACAACAAATTAATTGATCAAGGGTTTCCTAGCATTGGTTGTGAACCATGCACAAGGGCAATAAAACCTGGAGAAGATTTACGAGCAGGCCGTTGGTGGTGGGAAAATCAATCCGACAAGGAATGCGGTCTACATATGGATCATAAGAAGTAAAAATTTTGTCCGAAGGTATTGGAGTATCTAAACCACATGGTGGGAATCTAGTAAACAGATTTTCGAATACTGATCCTTCTGGTTTATCATCAATATCAATCACTACCGATCTTGCAAATGACGTGGAAAATATTGCTGATGGCATATTCAGTC
The DNA here is from genome assembly GCA_902590655.1 of uncultured marine group I thaumarchaeote. Lineage (GTDB taxonomy): Archaea > Thermoproteota > Nitrososphaeria > Nitrososphaerales > Nitrosopumilaceae > Nitrosopelagicus. The sequence goes on along the minus strand of CACIXQ010000001.1, from coordinate 9,072 downwards.
CATTAGAGGGATTTCTGTCTAAACAGGATTTTGAAAATGTAGTAGAGAAGGGAAGACTTGCTAACGATATACCATGGACAATTCCAATTGTATTAGATGTTGATGAATCAACTGCCTCAAAAGCAAAAGATAGTGGCAATGTTTTGCTGAAAAACCCTGACGGATTAGGGGTTGCAATATTGAATGTAGAAGAAGTATTTAGCTTTGACAAAGAAAAAACAGTACAGGGAGTTTATGGTACAACTGACAATTCACATCCCGGTGTTGCGAAAACTATGTCAATGAATGATTTTCTTTTGAGTGGGAAAATAGATTACATCAAGAGACCAGAAAGTACCGAGATTAGAAAACTGCGAATGACTCCTCAAGAAACAAGAGAATCTTTCTCAAAGGCTGGATGGAAAAAAATTGTTGCATTTCAGACTAGGAATCCACCACATGTAGCTCATGAGATTCTTCAAAAGACATCCATAACTACCCGAGATGGTGTTTTCGTCAATCCACTTGTTGGAAAGAAAAAATCTGGCGACTTTAAAGATGAAGTGATTATCAAGTCGTATGAGGCTATGATTGAAAATTATTATCCTGAAAATAGGTGTAAGTTAGGTACACTTCATACTGAGATGAGATATGCAGGACCAAAAGAAGCAATTCATCACGCAATAATGAGGCAAAACTATGGGTGTACACACATCATCATTGGGCGTGATCATGCCGGAGTTGGAAAATTTTATGATCCATTTGCTGCTCAAAAGATATTTGATGATTATCATGATCTTGAGATTGCACCAATATTTTTCCCTGCGTTCTTTTACTGTAAGAAATGTCTTACATTTACCAATCCAAAAGTATGCCCTCATGGAGAGGAATCTAGGGAACAAATCAGTGGAACCAAACTGCGGACATTGATCCAAGAAGGAAGTGCACCATCAGAATTTATTCTACGACCAGAAGTTGCAAAAGTAATACTGGGATATGATAAACCATTTGTCGACTAGATTTTTATCCTCGCCAAAAATTTCTTAGAACATGAGATATCTACTTGTCATTTTTCTAGCATTTACAGCAATTCCAGCTTTTGCTCAAGAGCCGATCATTGGAGACTACATACAACCAACCAATGAATCATTATTAATTCAAAAAACTGAAATTCCGTATTCTGAATTCAATAGAGTTTCAAGCGATGTGCTGATAAAAGAATTTGAAAATATGCATGAAAGTAGCTGGCAGGCAGAGTTGCATAACGATTTGCTGTATGGAAATCCTGAGGGTGATGCAGTAATACGCATTTACGATTCTGAGATTCCAGGCAAGTTTTTTGAGATTGGAATGGGAAGCCACCCAAGGTACTCGTACTGGATAGCTGCTGACGTTCCAGAAACAGGCTACGTTCTTCTTTACTCAGCATTTGAAAATGGTTGGATCCAAGGAAAGCCTACAAAAATTACATACTCGGAACAAACTGGTCTTACGGTTGATAATGGTTTGAGAACCGTTCTATCAAACCTTGACCTCTCGCCATTTACAATTAAGTCATATTCTGTTTACGGTATGAAAGGTTCTACTGATCCTCCAGCCGTGACAGATGGTGTCTACACAGTTAAAATAATCTCAGCTGATTATGGTGATAATCCACTTTCATTATTTCCATTTGTTGTCACTGGCATTCTTGGGGTAGTGGTTGCTGTCTTGATTTTTTCTAAGAAGCGTTCTTAGTTTTAAAATACTTACAATTATTTCTAATTTTACAAACCTCACACATTGGTGAAATTGGTTTGCAGATGTTCTGACCGTACATAACAAATGTGTTATTTATGGGAAGCCAATATTTTTTTGGAACCTTTTTCCTTAACTCCATCTCTGTATCCTCCGGAGTCTTTGTATCAACCAAACCAAGTCTGTTTGATATACGATGAACATGTGTATCAACTGGTATTGCTGGTTTTTCAAATGCATATACAAGAACACAGTTAGCTGTTTTTCTTCCAACCCCAGGAATTTCTACTAGTTTATCCATGTCAGGAGGAACTTTTCCATGATATTTGGTGAGTATGATATTAGCAACTTCGATTATACGTCTAGCCTTTACATGGTAAAACCCAACTGATTTTATCATCTTCTCAACGTCTTTTACATTAGCTTTTGCTAGTTTCTTGGGAGTACCATATACCTTGAATAATTTATCTGCAGCCTTGGTAGTGTTCTCATCCTTTGTTCTGGCAGAAAGCACGGTTGCTATCAATATCCTGAAAGGTCTGGCAGCCTGAATTTTATGTAATCCTTCCAATGCTGTATATCTAGGTGGTTTTACAGCCATCATTGTCTTTTGCATTCCATCAAGGATTCTCTTCATTTACATACAATTTCGTATGATTTTTTGTTATAAGTTTAATTTTCAGCAAATAAAATCAAAACCATTGCTTTCTGATATTGAACAAGTGGAGATGCTGATCGCGTTAGGTAGGGGAGACAAGTATAGACTAGTGCACATAAGGGAAACCCTTGAGAGTGGAAGGGAACTTTACATCTCTGATAAGAATTTTCTACATGATTTAGTTAAGACACATTTGAAAGATAGGATATACCAGGCAAGAGTAGTATCCACACCTGATGTGGCTAAACGGTTTTGTGAGGAGTGCGGTTCGGAAGCTTCACCCGATGAAAAGTTTTGTACTGATTGTGGTACACCTATAGAATCAAGCTCACCTCCAACTGAAGATACACCTGCACCTACCACAGAGCCAGAAATTACACCAGAAGTTGAATCAAACAAGCAAGAAAGAACTGGTGGCTTTACATTTACTGATGATGGCGAGATGGTGGAATCTGGAATCAGAGAAAGCGCACAAGAAAAACCAGAACCAAAGAAGAAATCCAGACAAGAGGAGCTGGAGGAGTATGAGAAAAAATATCTTAACGAGTCAGAGACCAAAGTTTCTTGGAAAGCCTATGATGTTAAGGCAAAAAGGAAAGTGGAAATTCAGGATCCGAAAGTTATAAAAATGAAAAATGGCAAATGGGCCATCAAGGGCAGATCTCCGATTACTGGCATTAAGGTTTTCAGGATTGTTGGAATGAAAAAACCAGACCTTTCAGGCAAAAAAACTACAGAGAGTCAGAAAGCAGTGGAAGAGCCAACCACCTCTGTTGAAAAAACTGTGGGCGGTAAGAATGAAGAGAAAGTAGTTTCACGATATTATAGACCACCAGAGACAGAGAATAAAGAAGTAAAGAAACCTAAATCAAAAAAACCTAATAGATTTTGTGAAGAATGCGGAGCCAAGATCGCTAAAGACGATATGTTTTGTACTAGTTGTGGGGCAAAGCGATAAGTAAAAAAACATGTGATAAGATGAAAAAAATAATGATTCTTCCAATTTGTTTAGGAATTATACTACTTGGGGTTGTGATAGCACCTAGTGTATTTGCAGCTGATGGTTGTGGTGAAGGCACCATATTGGTAGACGGAGTTTGCCAACTTGCACCTAAGGAATCCAATGATGGATGTGGTGCAGGAACAGTCATGGTTAATGGAGTATGTCAGCTTGACAAATCATCAGGAAGCTCAATCGAGCCAGGATATATCGCAGCTGGGGCAGCTGCAATAGGCGCTGCAATTGTTGGAATTGTCTTTGCTGTAAGGAGAGGATCAAGTGGAACAAAAAGACCAAAACCGGCTAGACAAGATCTGGAAGATTATGAGGAACAATATCTACAAAGACAAGGTCAAAGACCTAGACGAAGACCTGCAGAATCAAGACCAACGCCTTCATCTTGTAACAGTTGTGGAAAACCACTAAAGCCAACTGCAAAGTTTTGTGGTAAGTGTGGCGCAAAACAGTAATCACTATTATAGAGAAAAGCCAAATCACAATTATTGGAATTAACAAAGGATGAAGAGAAATCGCTAAACGGCGAACATGGTGAAGCGCTGCAAACAGCATACAGAATTTTATCAGCTACTGGCGAAGCAACTGATGCTGAAAAACTCGTACCAATTCATTGGGCACATGTATCTGGTGTAAACTATAATACGATTGGTGATGCAGGAGAAGAATTTCTAGCAACTCTAAGCAAGAACGCAAAGTTCAGGGTAAGGACTACGGTAAACCCAATGGGCTATGACAAAGATAGCGTAGAGAAATTTGGTCTTGATGAAAATTTTATACAAAAGCAGGAAAGTATTCGAGAATCATACAAAAGGATGGGAGCAATTCCAACATTTTCTTGCATTCCATATGAGCTATATGATATGCCAGGGGAAGGAACCCAAGTAGCCTTTGCGGAAACTAATGCAGCAATTTACGCAAACTCGATTGGAAAGCTAAAGACCAACAAGGAAAGTGCGTTTTCTGCATTAGCGAGCGCAATCACTGGTAAGAGTCCATACTCTGATCTTCGAAAAGATGATTCACCAACCATGTCAATCGCAATGAAGGTTTCAGATCCAAACGAGCTTACATTTGGACTGTTGGGATACTTTGCTGGAAAGGTGGCAGACAAGTCTGTTGCAATTTCTGGCGTAAAGAATTTGGATAAAAGATGTAACAAGTCATTATGTGCCAGCATGGGAACATCTGGCAGTTGTGGCAAGTTTGTTTTGGATGATAACTCTAATGCATCAGAAAAGGTAGATTTTGATGAAAAGGAGATGCAGAAAGTTTACGATGAACTGAACACCACAGAGTCAGGAGACCTGATTACACTCGGCAGTCCACAGCTTGGACTAGAAGAGATGAATGATTTGTCTTCAATGCTAAAGGGAAGGGCATTCAAGAAAAGATGTCTGATTTTTTGTCCAAGAGCAATTCAGGAACAGGCAAGACATTTGGGATATGCGGGTCAACTTGAAAGTGCCGGGTGCGAATTGATGTCGGACTGTTGTACATGTCTGACCCCATTAGTTACTAAAAAAGATGTGGACAAAGTTACCACAAACAGCATCAAGGGAGCATATTATTACAAAAACTCAAGTGGATTAGATGTAAATCTAAAACCACTATCAAAAATTATCGAGGATGAAACAAGTTGACTCTGAAAACTATTGTAAGAGGAAAGGTTACAGGCAAAATCCTCAAGTCTAGTCAGCCAATCAACTTTCTAGGTTCGATCGATAAAAAAACAGGCGAAATTACTGACCAAAAGCATGATCTCTTTGGAAAAAAGATTGCCGATTCGATCCTGATTTTCCCAAATGGAATAGGCAGTAGTGTTGGTGCATATACCATCTATTCTCTGAAATCAAATAATGTTGCTCCTGCTGCGATGGCTTGTCAAAAGGTAGACCTTACAGTTGCATCAGGATGTGCGCTTGCAAACATTCCTTTGTTTATTTTGTCATCTGATGAATATGAAAATATGAAGGATGGGGATGAGATATCACTTGGCTAAGAATGCCGTAATGTGTTATGTTTCAACTGCCAGAGGATAAACAAAAACAAAAGATCAAGATCCTCCGATTAGAAAGAGAGAAACAGATCATCCAGATTCTGTTATGTTACATGCACCTGTAGGCAAAACTCGTACAAAATCATCAATACTAAATGGCTTTGCAATCTCCTCATTACTTGACAAAAATTCATAACGAATTCTTTTTGCAACATCAGGCATATCTTGTCCTGTAGGTTCTATCATGGCATAGCAGATTGCTGTATTCTTCATGTTTGGTGGACCGCAAGTAAGCAAATAACTTTCTTCATGTTTGATTATGGCAACACACATCTTCAAATTTGAAATTTTGACAAAGTTACGTTGTCCCTCGATCATGAAAGATCCTTTAGCCATAGATTGTCCGCTGGGAGCGCCCTTTTTGACTTGATCTGGATTAACCCAGTAAGCGCTTGAACCATAGAATGCTTCTTTCCATACTTTGCTAAAGCAGATCGTAGCGTGGGCAACTTCAGTAAGGCTTGCGGGCGTTGGTGAAACATTATCCTTTAACAGGAAAAATGGTGAGCCTGATATTTCAGCATGGAAAACCTTGTCATTTTTCTCAAGATGTTTTCGGATAATAGCAGAGTTTGATGAAGAGTCACGTCCTCCCACAGCCAATACACCATCTGTTGTGTAAAACCATCTATATCGTTCAAACCAGTTTTTCTTTCTTACCTGTGTAACGTTAACTTGCTTTGCACCCTCACCTTTCTTTACAACTTTTTGGAGATCCTTCTCAGTTTTTTCTAATAGTTTTTCAATGGAGCCTATAGCAGCTTTTTGTTTTTTTGATTCATTGAACAATGCAGAAGCCGTTGTAGGAAGAGATGAATTCAAATCTATTTTGATTTTTTCATCCTCAACCTTGAGATATGTTACCCCTTTCTCTTTTACAATATCTGAATTGTTCTTTTTTAGAAGTGCAGTAATTTTAGGGTCATCCATGGATGAAATTCCTTGGGAAACGCCATCAAAAAGGGAGTTTGCTACTGTTGCAATTTTTTCTGATTTTTCAGTTACTATCCCAATTGCTTTTGTTTGCTCATCAAGTCTTGTTTCTAACTCTGAAATTTTTTTAGCAAAAGGAGAACTTTGAATTGTCTTTCCCTTGGCAAGAATATTTTCAGTGAAAACTGTATCAAGCCCATCCATAAAACTAGCAATTTTTTCATGATTTTCTCCCGCTAATGAGATTGGATTAACATACATCTCATCATCTCGAACAATCTCAGGATCATGTTTGCCGGCCACAACATTGTTAATAATCTGAGTTGCGGAGTCAAACAACCGTTTTGTTTCCTCGTCAGTGATCTCTTCTCCCTTCTTTTTTGATTCAACTTTTGCCAAGCTTGTTATCTCTTCGATATATTTTCTTGGCAACCCCAGTGTTTTTCCGATCCATTTTGCTACGGCAATTGGTGCAGAATGAATAGATTCAAAATCTTTCTCAGTCATATTCAAAACGTCTAGGCTGTCTAATGGAGGTTGAATATATTGTGAGCCCACACGTAGTTGCCTATGCTTGACATTGATAGAATGTGATAGAGCTAGAATTTTCATTTCATTATTACAAATTATGATGTTTCCATCACCAAACAACTCTACTACAATAACAAACTCTTTTTCAAAATATGAAAGTGTTAGATATACAATTCTTTCAGTACCTATCTGTTTTATCTCCTTAAGTTTGAATCGAAGAAGATTATTTCGTAGATGTTTAAGTAATTTGTTTGGCTCAATTTGTTCTATCTTGACATTTGTTACCCAAATTCCAAAAGTAGACAGCATGAGTAAAATATCAGATTTTTCTGGGTGATGAAATTTGAAGAGCAAGCTATCCTTTGTGATTCCATAGATGTTACTGACATAGTAACCCTCAATTCTTTTGTTGATATCGTTAACAAGGTATCTTAATTCAATTCCAGCTAGAGCCATAATACTACTAAATGGTCTACGATTATACTCTTATCGATTATCCGTATAGGCAGACAAAGGTTTTAAAAAAGGCATTACTGAGTCAACCTAGAAATTTCATTGGCGAGACACGGTAAAAAAAGAATAAGGTTTGGTTCAAAGGATAAAAAAATTGAGGATTTCGTAGATCCTAACAAAGATCCTCGTAGTTATATCAAGAGGTACATTTTAGAAGAGAAATATCGTGATTGGTTTGAGCGAAACTATCCTGATACTACAATTTACAATGCAGTTGGACTAAATGAGTGGGATTACAACGAAATTAAAAAGAAACTTTCACCTGATCAAACCGAAGACGACGTAAAAACTGAACCTGAACCAGAACCAGAGTTCGCTGATGTTCCTTTAGCGCCATCCTCTGATACACCAAACACGGAACCAGATCCGCAACCAGTGATCTCTGAAGAACAACAAAACATCACCAAAAAACGTACTAACATTCTTTTCTGGTTGCGCTTTGCCTTTGCAATGATTGGAGGATCTATTGCAACATTTCTCTTTGAAGGAATAGAGGATAGTGAAGAACGCAGATGGACGTCAATAATTTTCATGATCATTCTTTTCATTATAACCTGCTTCATAGCAAAAGGAATGAAGATAAACTTCCCAAAGTCAGATAGAAAGAAACTTGTGACAACAGGAATGGGTAGTTATATTTTCTTGTACTTGTTTGCATGGATCATGACATACACACTTCTCAACCTTCCAAAAGAGGACTTTTCACTTCCATTTACTTAGGTTGGTTGCATCATATGTGGAAGACAAAAACTCCTGGCATTCCTGATGAACTTTTTGAACGAGATGAAAAAGTTCCAATTACAAAGGAAGAAGTCAGAGTTATTCAGATTGCAAAGGGCAGACTAAAGCCAGGAATGATTGTTTATGATATTGGCTGTGGATCTGGTTCTATATCTGTTGAAGCAGCAATACAGATAGAAGATTCTGGTCATGTGCATGCAGTAGATTATGATCCAAAGGCTGTTGAATTAACAAAAAAAAATCTTGCAAAGTTTGGAATATCAAACGTTTCTGTAATAGACAAGAATGCAGGTGAGGCTATTCCTGAGTTGCCTGAAGCAGATACCATCTTTGTAGGCGGAACGGGCAAAGACACGACGGGAATAGTGAAGATGTGTCTAGAGAAACTTAAGCCAGAGGGAAGAATAGTAGTAGGAATGATACAGATAGAGACAATATTTTCTGTTCTGTCTTTTGTACAGGAACAGGGTCTCAAGTCAGTTGATATAACTCAAGTTACAATTTCAAAGAGTAGAAAGACATCTACAGGTACCATGATGCTTGCACGAAATCCAGTTACAATATTGTCTGCCACAAAAAACTAAAGAGATGATTTTTTATGGCTGAATTAGTTTGTGTTGGGTGCGGACCGGGAGACCCAGAATTACTAACAGTTAAAGCTGTAAATGCCATTAAAGCAGCAGACACCATCATGTGTCCTGCTTCTAACGAAGACAGACCAAGCATTGCACTATCTGTTGTTTCTGAAATAATTGATAAGACACAAAATCAGGAAATTGTTCGTCTCATATTTCCAATGACTAAGGATAAGGATGTGCTTGAGGCAACTTGGAAAAAAAACGCAAAGATAATGGCTGAAAAGGTACTATCTGGAAAAAATGTTGTTTATCTCACAATAGGTGACCC